>NZ_JASNGE010000069.1:0-8162 GCF_030164735.1 Bacillus sp. RB3 | reverse complement strand
CTGCGCTTGAACCAAAAACAAGCTCGGCAAGCCGAGTGAATGGTCTTCAGGCGGATTTTGCCCTGCGGGACGTTCTGGCCAGAACGCTTCGCATCTGTCCAGATTTTTTTTCTAAATCAGCTTTCACTTCTTAGAAAAAGACATAGGGATTTGCCGTTGGCAAAACCCTATGTCTTTTTTAAAATCAGAAAGGATTCCCAAAGAATCCCTAAGATTCGTCATTTAAAGACCTAGAATCTCTCTATAGTAGCTTTTTATATAAAAAAAGTAGTTTAATATAACCTTTCGTTAAAAAACGAAATAAAGCCCATCTGAGGCTTTTAAACTAAATCCCCTTTCCCTACTTTTGAGGTAGAGGCTGGCCGGGGTGTGGGGAGACCCCACGTATTGCGTATATAAAAAAAGAGTAAAAACTAATTAAAGAACGTTAGATCAAGCGTTTTGGCTCGTATAATGAATAGCTCAAGCCGATATGCCTAAATCCTACTTTTGAGTTTATCGGCTTGGCGATGGAAGCAAACGAGCCAAAAAAAGTTCCGCAAGGATGCTAAAAAAAGTATTAGGTGAGGATTAACGAGCCTAATGCTTTTTTTAGCAAAAGTGGAGATTTTTGAGCGAAGTATGCTCAAAAATACTACTTGTTCCTTGCGGAACTTTTAGCTCTTTATATAGAGAGTGAGAAGGGAACAGCATACGTAACTACAAAAAAACCTTTAATACCAAGGGATTTGGGATTTTTTATAGTTATCGAATTCGATAACTTTAGTTATCGAATTCGATAACTATAAAATTATAAAAAAACCTGTATGAAATTCATACAGGTTACACTAATTTTATGGGTAGATTTTTTAATTCTTTAGGCTTTCTTATAAACATAGTTTGTAGTGTTTGATTAATATTGTCACGATCTCCACAAAGAATTACATTAGGATTTATATACAATGCATACATTCTAGCATTAATTCCATCCCTACCGGATTCAAAACGCCCAATTAGCCCTTTTTCAATTAATTGCTTTACTAATCTACTGACTGTATTTTTACTAGATCCTATTTTTTCTGCAATTTCAGTTTGAGTCATCGGTAATTGTTCTTTTGCATTAATATCATGAACAATACAATTCGAACGAAAACCTATAAATCCAATAATTTTATTTAAAAACATAATTTCTTCGTTTTTTAAATAATTATTTTGAATGAGATATAACCAATTCTCTTGAATAATTTGAGCAAATTTAGCTTTATTTTTTACTTTCCGTTCAGGTACCAACTTCATTCCATGTAAATTAGCTTTTGCTTGAAGTTCATTTGCTATGTACATCTCTTCTTCTGACAATATCTTCGAATTCTCGATATCTCTCAATCTTGAATTCCTTTCAGCTTGTTTTAAATTGATAGTATTTGTCATAACTTTTCTCCTCATTCCTAGTATTTACAACTAGTACGGAGACCTCTTTTATGCTATTATGTAATTAGAATCTTATAAGAATAAAAAAGCCTCTTATGTATAGTTGTAGCGTCGCAACTCAATTATATCATGATTGGCTTTTTTTGTTATAACTAATAGAAAAGAGTCCTACGTATAGGACTCTTTTTCTATGGATTTGGAAGTAAAACTTTTGAATATAAATTCACATAAAAAAGAAGCATAGAAAAGGTTTGGTTTCTATATTTCTTCCCACGTAAATAATTTAATTTCCTTCCAATCATTAACTTGAAATTCACTATTAATAAAAATAATTATTTTTAAATTCTTTCATTTTAAATTATATATTTGAATATTCTGTTTAATATTTATAAATAAATTCAAATGTTAGAAAATACAAATAATATGTTATTGTTATTCATGTAATATTTATTCCAAAAAAGGGGGATTTATCATGTTTAAGAAAGTAATAATTGGAACATTAGCAACTGGAATTATGTTATCTGGTGCTGGAGGAGTATTTGCAGAGACACCTACTGATACAAGTGTAAAATTAAAAATTGATAATAAAAAAAGTTTTGTTAAGAAAAAAGAAACCCAAGACTTTCCTGGTTACAAATCAAAAGGGGAAATACCCACTGTAAAAGAGTGGAATGGAGTGACTTGGTATTTAAAAGGAGCAACTGAAGTAAGTAAAAATTCATGGACAGGACATTATGAAGGATGGCGAATAAGTAATAATTAAGAAACCTTAATTAAGTTTTCAAAAAAAAACAAATACAAAGAAGACCGAACTAGTTTATTTGTTTAGTTCGGTCTTCTTTATATTTTAAATTCATTAATAATTATTTTTTTCACATCACTATAAAATACCATTATTAACATCCCCAATATAGTTATAAATAAAGAAATTCCTTCAATGCCAATAAATATCCCTACAAATATAAGAACAATACCTATAAAAAAGCCAAAATCATTTTCATCATCATCGTCCTCACATTCATCCTTATCCTTTTTATCTAACTCCTCTCTAACATCATCTGATCCCTTTATTAACTCATCAATTGTTACTTCATATAATTCACTAAGTAAAATTAAATTATCAATATCAGGATAACTTTTATTGCTCTCCCATTTATAATACCCAGGGTTTAAGAGACATAGAGTGTACCCAAAAAGAAACACCTAGAAAACGGAAAAATAAAACAATAATTTCAAACGTATGTTTCTACATTTGAAAATTAATATATTGTTATATCTTTATATAATTATGATATTTATTTATATAATTATACTGAATTGTTACGTTTTTTTTAAAATTATGACAATTATTTGTCTTTTTTTACAAAATTCAAAAATTTAGAATTTTATGTGTACTTATTATTCTTTAAATGTAATAATCTGGATGTATCATATTTTTTACAAGAAAATATTAGGAGGTTATTCAAAATGAAGAACAAATTAATTGGATCAGGATTGGCATTATCTTTACTATTAGGTGGAGCAGCTTTTAACTCTACTGCAGCTAAAGCTGCACCAATCGATGAAGCAAAAAATATTACTGTAGAATCAAAGCAAAACATTGAACCACCAAAAGAATTCGCGGCAATGTTAGGACGAGCTGCAGCAAAAGGAGCTGCTTGGGGAGTTGGATGGGTTGCAGGTGAAAAAGCTGCAAATGCTGTATTTGGAAGTAGTTCATCAGATGCTCCTAGCTATGAATACGAAGATGTAAAATCATCTTTCGATCAATAAATCCTATAAAAGTAAATCTAAAGGAGTATTAAAATGAAAAGTAAATTAATTGGATCAGGGTTAGCACTTTCTTTACTATTAGGTGGAGCAGCTTTTAACTCTACTGCAGCTAAAGCTGCACCAATCGATGAAGCAAAAAATATTACTGTGGAATCTGCAAACCAAAACATTGAACCACCAAAAGAATTCTTAGCTGTTGCAGGTCGCCTTGCAGCAAAAGGAGCTGCTTGGGTAGGGGGATATTTAGCAGGTGACAAAGCTGCACGAGCAGTAATCGGAAGTAGTTCATCAGATGCTCCTAGTTATGAATACGAAGATGTAAAATCATCTTTTGATTTGTAGATTTATTCTTTAGGGGGTCGAAGAAAATAATAAAAAAAATAATTGGATCAGGGTTAGCACTTTCTTTACTATTAGGTGGAGCAGCTTTTAACTCTACTGCAGCTAAAGCTGCACCAATCGATGAAGCAAAAAATATTACTGTGGAATCTGCAAACCAAAACATTGAACCACCAAAAGAACTCTTAGCTGTTGCACATCGCCTTGCAGCAAAAGGAGCTGCTTGGGTAGGGGGATATTTCGCACATCAAAAAGCTGCACGAGAAATAACTGGAAGTAGTTCATCAGATGCTCCTAGTTATGAATACGAGGATGTAAAATCATCTTTTGATCTGTAGATTTATTCTTTAGGGGGTCGAAGAAAATAATAAAAAAAATAATTGGATCGGGATTAGCACTTTCTTTACTATTAGGTGGAGCAGCTTTTAACTCTACTACAGCCAAAGCAGCTCCAATTAATGAGGAAACTATTGCCGTAGAATCCTCAAATGAAAATATTCAGCCACCACAAGAATTTTTCGCCGCAGCAGGACGAGCTGTAGCTGCAGCAGGTGCCTTTAGTGTTGGAAAAGCAGTTGGTAAAGCAGTTGCTAATGCTGCCTTTGGAAACAATAGCACTAATAGTCTTGATTATGAAGACATAAATATAACTTTTGACTATTAATTGTTTGTTTACTATGCAAAACATAATTACGAGCCTTTCTTACTACAAAGTAAGAATTGGCTCGTTTAACTATGTAACTATAAAATTCATTACATATATAATTAATATTTTATACCTTAAATAAAAAAACATAAACTTTTATCTTAAAATCAATAAAATCTTAAAAAAATTAGTGAGGTAATAATAATGTGGAAAAAATTAATAGCTGGATTATTATGTACAGCTTTCATATCTCATTTTGCCATAACCCTTATTTATAATACTCCATCTAATCCAATAAAAGCTAAATACAATAAACAATTATCAGCCTATATGGATCCTATTTTCACTCAAAACTGGAGACTATTTGCTCCTGCACCAGTAACAACAAATAGTAAATTTTTTGTAAAAGCCAAAATCAAATCAGATAATGATACTACGACTACTGGTTGGATCGATATTGTTGACTACATGATTAAGGAAAATCAAGAAAATAGATTTACACCATATAATCGTTTATTACGAATTCCTAGAGGTGCATTTGCTTTAAGACAAGAAAGCGATGATACAATGCAAGAGGTTATCAAAAAAATAAACAACGGGAAATTAGATAAAGAAGAATATAAACATTTAGTTGAAAATGAAAGAAGTAAAAATGCTGAAAAAATATCAAATAATTTATTAAACAGATACGCTGAAGCACATCTTAAAAGCGCCTATCCTAATAAAGATATTATAGAATTTAAAGTTCTTCTTGTAGAATCTAACCCAATACCTTTCTCAAAAAAAGAAGAAAAAAATCCTAATAATGAAAAACGTTATATTGAACTTGATTGGGCAAAACCACAAAATGTTATATCTATGTTCTAGTACAAAGGAGTGAAAAACAATGATTAATAAGTTGATTTTATTAAATCAAAAAAAACATATGCTTATAGGAGCTAGTCTAATCCGAATTGCATTTGGATTTATCATTCTTTATAACTATACAATTCATTACTCACAACGTTACTTTTTATGGGGATCTAATGGCTTAATGAGTATGGGAAACCTAAGTCCAGAAGAACGTTTTTTTAACAATTTTTCTCTATATAGTCTCAGTACATCTAACTTATATTTCAATATTATCTATCATTTAGGAATTTTAATAGCAATACTTTTTTTATTTGGTTATAAAGGAAGAATAATATCATTCCTAAATTTCATTTTCATCTGGTCTTTAATGACTCAAAATAATATTATATTAGATGGTGGAGATAATATTTCTCGTATATTACTATTCTATTTATTATTCGCTAACACTACTCAATACTTTTCATTAGACTCTTATTTAAAAAATAAAAAAAATATAAATCCATCTACAACTACTAATACTGAAAATATTTCTTTAAGAAATTTATTACATAACTTATCCATACTCGCATGTCTTGTTCAAGTAAGTATACTATATCTTACTTCAGGTCTTCATAAAGCAATGGGTGAATTATGGCAAAATGGTACGGCTTTATATTACGTTTTACAAGTTGATGAATTCTCTCATCCTTTCTTCAAGAACTTAATACATTCATCTGATCTAATGTTAGTTACAGGATCTTATATAACAGTAATTGTACAATTAGCTTTTCCATTTTTATTATTTAATAAAAAAACAAAATATATTGGTATGATGGGCATAATTGGTATGCATCTAGGTATCGCTATAGTAATGGGACTCTTTAGCTTTTCATTTATTATGATATCTAATCAACTTCTATTTTTAACAGATAAAGAATATAAATCCATATTTACTTATTTAAAACAAAAATATAACAAAGCTTTAACGATTATACAAAAAAGAAAAAAATCACCAGCCGAAATTCACCAACAACTATAAAACCAAAATAAAAATAACACTTTACATAATTCCTATTTCAAATATAAAGTGTTATTTTTTTTTATGCTTTTCGAACAACTGCTAAATAAACAGACGAAGCTATACTTTGAATAAAAAATACAAGCATTACGTAATAAATAAAATATTCCTTATCCATTAACTTAAATATTGCTACAACTACTACTCCAATTAAAATACCAAAAGATAAAATCTTATAAGATAAAGACTTCACCTTAAAAATAAGTATTTGACCTCTCTCATCTTTCGACTCCATCTGCCTTTCAAAAGATCCTTTATAAAACTCTGCTATAAAAACTAATGCAACTAAAACCAAAACTAAAGTTACAGCAATATTACCCATTATTTATCCTCCTCATAACGAAATACATCATTTATATCTTTTTCCAACGAATTAGCAATTTTAAAAGCCAATACTAAAGAAGGGTTATATTTATTTTTTTCTAAAGCTACTATAGTTTGTCGACTAACATTTACTTCATCTGCTAATTGCTGTTGTGTCCACTTTTTTTCAGCTCTTCCTACCGATATATTATTCTCAAGCATGTCTTCCCTCTCTTCTATCGTATAATTTCCACTAATTGGATTGTAATATATTTCATACAAAAAGTAAATAATTTTTTACAATTAAACTGAAAAATAAAACAACTAAAACCCTAATCAAAAATTTATAAATAAAAAATAATATATAATTTCTTACTAAGTATATATTCTTTACTTATATTTATTTAAAACACCTTCATAATAAGATACAACAGAATGCTTTGAATATTCTTTGTGAGTCAAATATAAAATTCCTTTATAAATACCATCATCATATAAAAAATCATTTGGTATTTTTAATGATTGACCGAGAGGAGAAACAGGAAATACTTTAAAACAACTTTTTACATATTTATTTTCTTCTACATTTTTTTCGATATCTTTTCATATCCTATTATCAATATAATAAGATTCATCTGCACGTATAGAATTTCCTCCTATAACAAAAGAAACTAATACTAACAAACTTAAAACACTTTTTTAAAACATATGAATCCCCCTTTATAATATTTGTGTCTATCAAAAATAACTTATTTAAAAAGTTACATAACAAATACAAATATTTACCTAATTCCCCAAAAACAACAAAAACCTTTTTGAAATTTATAAAATAAGAAAAATATAATCAACAAATTTTAAAAAAATACTATTTCCAAAACTCATACCATCTCTTATCTTTACTTGCTGCAATCATCCTCTTAACTTCTTGAACTTCTCTAATTGTTTTTAAAAGTATTTCATCACGACTTTGATTCTTCACTATGTCTTCGCTAGAGTTCATTGCTATAAGCTTCTGAGAATCCTGTATCGATTGTATAGCGTTCAATAATTCTAATTCTCTTTGTACAAATCTTTCATCTTGCTCCGTTAATCGTTTAGTTAATTCCTGAAGTAAATCATTTTGCTTTTTAATGATCTCTTTTTGCTCTTGAATCATCGTCTGTAGCGGTGTAGCGTTGAAATTAGGTTCTTCATAGCGCTCAACTTCATGTCGTTCTAATGGCAATACTTCAACACCTTGATACCATGATACTATTTGCTTTGTAGCATTTTCTAATGTCATATCTGTGTCACTCTTTAGGTTTATAACCTTACGAAACACCATTACATCACTTTCTCTATATTTCCTATGTCCACGTTCATTCTTAATAAAAGTATAACCCTCTTTTTCAAGTACATCAGCATACTTACGTAATGTGCTAGATTGGATACCTAATTGCTCTGCCACATCACTAGGACTATATAGCGTCTTCATAGCATTTCACCTCAAAAAATATATTCGCTATAGCAATGATATACCCTTTTTCCTAATAATTCACGTAGCACTTATTTCAAACTCAATTTTAAAATTAAATACCTATTACTTCTCGATACCCACATCAAAATTTTTTTTCTATATGCAAGATTTTATGCAAAAAAAGAATAGCGGGGATCCCTCAAATTCCCGCTCTATCAACGATGTATAAAATCCTGTATACCAAATCAATAGACAAAAAAAGAAGAATCCCTGTATAGACAAGGATTCTATGAAAAGATTTGCTACCGATAATAGGACGTTATGTTAAC
>NZ_JASNGE010000068.1:0-8467 GCF_030164735.1 Bacillus sp. RB3 | reverse complement strand
TCAACTAAGTTTTTTATTTCGTTTGTCGCTTTCGACGTTATTGTCATCGGCGACTTGTTCTATATTACACCCCTGTAGATCAATCGTCAATACCTTTTATCTTTTTTATTTTATAAATCATAAAAGCTTTGCCCTCTCTTAATTTCTAACACATCCTTAGAACTTCTTAAACTTATGTATTCAAATTAACAATCTGCAGCCTACACTCTCTAACTTAATACTAATACTTTTCTAAAGAATGAATGTGAGACCAAGTAAATATATATTAAGGATAGTATTTTTTCTTTTAGTACGTTCTCCCTCCTGCTCATCTCTAGGGGGATTATAAATAAAACACTTCTCTTCTTTACCTTTAAAAAAGGGAAAGAAATCTAATACCCTTAGGAGGCGTTATGAAATGCATGTTAATAAAAAGATAATTTATGTATCCCATGATGCCCATTTCCACGGAGCACAGCTACTTTCTTTACATACTATTAAGGCTCTTAAAGAAAACTTTGATTACTCTGTTGCAATTATTTCTATTGGATCCGGTATTTTAATTCCCGATTTTCAAAAGTACGGTCCTGTTTATTGTCTCGAGCAAGGTTATCAAACAGAAGAAAAGGTCGAATTATTAATAAAGGATTTATTATCACAGAATTTTACCCTCGCCATATGTAGCACTGTCATAAGTGGCGATATCGTCGCATTACTAGCTAGACAAAATATAAAAGTTGTTTCATTAATACATGAATTACCGCATTTAATACAACAGTACTCTGCTGAAGGGAAAGCTAAAAACATCGCTGAATTTGCTTACAAAGTTGTCTTCCCTTCACAATACGTATATGAAAAATTTCGTACAATCACTGAATTGGATCCTCAAAAATGTCACATTCTCCCTCAAGGTTTGTTTAACCACAATCCTTATAAGAACAATATTGCAAAAGCTAGAAATGAGTTACGTAAGAAGCTTAACCTGCCTCTAGATAGCAAAATCATCTTGGGTGTAGGCTTCGCAGATTATCGGAAAGGGATAGATTTATTCTCACTTATCTCTTACTCAGTAAGAAAGACTCACAAGGATATTCATTTCATTTGGGTAGGGAGAACAGACGTTCAATTCCTGAATACACTGCCCCCTAAATATAAAGCACATTTCACATTAGTCGATCCTACTCCCGATATCGGATTATATAACGCTGGGGCTGACTTATACTTATTAACTTCAAGGGAAGATCCTTTTCCAAATGTTGTTTTAGAAGCATTAGATGCAAAACTTCCTGTTATAGGGTTTAAAAATGCTGGAGGTTTTGAAGATGTTGTTACAGAAAAAACTGGTGCCTTAGTAGACTTTTTAAATTTACCCAAAATACTAGAAAAAATATATGAATTTATTCATGATGAGGGATTACGATTACAAAAGGGAAGCTTTGGCCAAGAACTTATCGAAAAAAACTTCAATTTTCTTAATTACATTTATCAATTACTAGATCTTCTCGAACATAATTACAAAAAGATAAGTGTAATCATACCGAACTATAATTATGAAAAATACTTACCTGATCGAATCGAATCAATATTAAACCAAACCTACCCTCTTTACGAACTAATTTTCTTAGACGATGCCTCCACTGATCATAGCGTATCAACTTTTAAAAAGCTGCTTTCAAAAGAAAATAAGACCCACCTGAAGGTTCAACAGATTATTAATGATAAAAACTCTAGTTCTGTATTTAAACAATGGATAAAAGGAGTCTCTGCAGCAACTGGTGATTATATTTGGATCGCAGAGGCCGATGACTTATGCGATAAGACATTTTTACAAGAGGTGATACAGGGGTTTTATATAAATAACAATATTACCTTAAGTTACACACAATCAAAACAAATAGATGAACAAGGAAATGTATTGGCTAATCATTATTTAAATTACACAAATGATATCGATAAAGAAAAATGGAAAGCCCCCTATTTTCGAAAAGGCGTCGAAGAAATACAAGATACGTTACTTATCAAAAACACTATACCTAATGTTTCAAGTGTAGTTTTTAAAAATATAGATATGAAGAAAACGGAAAAACAGTTAGAGAAGTTCAAAATAGCTGGCGACTGGTTCTTCTATGTTTCTCTTCTTACAGAGGGAGATATTTACTTCAATCCAGCCCCCTTAAACTATCATAGACGACATTTAAATAGCGTAACGAGAACAGAAGATTCATACTCCCATTACAATGAAGTTGTGCAAATGCAAAATTTCATTAAAGAAAAATTTACTATCGACGACATTTCTAAAATGAAAATGTATACATATAGAAAGTATCTTAAAACATACTTAAAAATTTAAACGTGTGCTTTCTATACCATCAATATCTCTTGTAAGGCGCTACTATTATTTAAGGGGGAATACTCTTTGAAAGACTTTATAGAGGAACATAAAGATTTAATTTCTCAAATCGCACACAGCTATAATGTAAATGCAAGTATCCATCCTGAGGATCATATCTTTCAGTTCATTGTCACTAATCCCGTCTTCCCATCAAAAAAAGAAGCGATAGATTATTACTTTAAAGATGGGCAAAACTCAGCACAAATACTCTTAAACTTAATTACTTCCCTTTATCCTCCTACAGTCAATCTAATTAAATTGTTAGAATTTGCATCCGGATACGGCTGCGTAACACGTCATTTATTAAATCTACAAGCGAATTTGAGTATAACCGCTTGCGATATACACGAAGAGGCTATTTCCTTTATTGAAAACAAATTAAATAATTCTTCTATATTATCTCATCCTGAGCCTGAACAGTTAAAATTGGACTCCTCTACGTACGATATCGTTTTTTGTCTATCCTTTTTCTCTCATATGCCTGATACAACTTGGTTTCGTTGGCTGCAAACATTGTATAACGCTGTTTCACCTGGTGGTTTATTCATTTTCACAACCCATGGCTATCAAAGCAAAAAATACTTCGGGTTTCCAAATTTAAATGAAAAGGGCTATTGGTTTCTCTCTTCTAGTGAACAATTCGATTTAGATGTGAATCAATACGGACAAACGATAGTTAGTCCCTCTTACGTGTGTGACAAAATTAAATTATTACCCCATAACCCAATTATCAAAAAGTATACTGAAGGATTTTGGTGGGAACATCAAGACCTTTGGGTTATAGAAAAAGAAGTAAATTAATAACCCACGCTCTGCTTATATACAAGTAGAGTGTGGGTTATTATTTTTTACTATATAAGAACTCTTCAATCCATAGCTTATTTAATCTAATCCCATGTTTAAAATCTATTTTAGGTTCCCAATTCAATTCTTGTTTTACCTTATCAATATTTAAAATGATTTTTTGAACGTTCTCTTGTTTTTGTTTGTAACAGATAAAATCCACTTTTCTTTCTGTTATTTTCTCTAATTCCACTATAATTCGTTTTAAAGAAAGACCTTTGCCACTCCCTATGTTGTATACGCAAGATTTCAATTGATTTAATTGTGCTAGTTGTATAGTAATTTCAACTAAATCATCGATATAAATATAATCTCTAATAATTTCCTCCGGATTCCCATATATATGAATCCTTTCATTACTGAGATGCTGGTACAAAAAACAATTTATCGCCCCTACTTTTTTTAAGGGGTTTTGGTATTTTCCATACGGATTAGAATATCTACATACAACATAATCTATTCCATATTTTCTCTTATAAAAATACAAATAATTCTCCAGCGAAACTTTTGTTATTCCATACGGGGAAAGTGGTCTTAATGGATGTTTCTCATCAATAGGCAAATATTCAGGTTCACCATAAACTGTGCCTCCCGAAGAAGCCAATATAATTTTTTTAATACGAAAATCTTTAACACTTTCCATGAAATTAAGAAAAAATAGACTGCTATTAATATCACCTAAAACATCTTCAATTGAAGTTGCTACGTTAGACGTCGCAGCTAAATAAATAATAATATCTATATTCACTAAAGCCTTATATATATCCTCAACATTTTCTAAATCACCTTTAATAAATTCAACTTCACTTATAATATTTTGAGGAAAATTATTTATATGTCTGGAAAATACTTTTACATTTTGCCCCTGTTTCAATAAACCCAATGCGAGGTTGATACCAATGAAACTATTTCCACCTACTATTAAATAATTATTCTTCCTCATAATATCATCTCTCTAGTAATAAATTTTTCCTATCGTCAAACTTAAAAATATACACAAATAAACTGGATCATTTTGATTATTCATCCTCTTATCATTGTATGTTTGTTATAAATTTTCATTATCTTTATTTTCTATTTTCATTTTATAATAGCTTCCTTATTCAGGTTGACTGCAAAAACACTCATAATATTTACTCATCCCCATGAATATATTTAATAAACAATCCTCACTTGTTTACCCCATAAAAAAACTTCTACATACACAAAGTTCTCAAAAAAGGAGCGCTAAACTCATGAAAAATATAAATCAAGAACTTTTAAATCATGTAATCCTACATAAAGATCGAATTCCGCATTACCATAAAGACTTTCCCCTTATACTATTTTGGAGTCATAGAAGCGGATGCACCTCATTAGCTAATTGGTTCTTTTTTCAAATTGGATTATTTACTGAAGCAAAGAAATACAATGACTTTATTCATTACTATGAGTTCTGGGTGTATAAAAACAGTACAAATTACATTCAACAATTACAAAATAGTCTTCTAGAGGCTAAAAAAAATGTTTGTAAACTTGTACGAAATCCTTATACAAGAGCTGTCAGCTCATTTTTATTACTTGCTGACAATCCATATGCTAGCCCACAATGGGAAAGCATCCGTCATTATTTTTATAATGATAAATATAGTAATCAAGGAATATCATTTAAACAATTTTTATATTACGTTCAGGCATTCGATTCCAATTCCCTAGCATTAGATATACATTTCAGTCAACAATACGTCCCTGGTGAAGAAAATTTCATTCAATGCTATATCCCTTTAGAAGATTTTAATACACAAATCACCAAGATGGAACACATGTACGATTTGATGAAATCCCCTTTAGCACTTTTTACAAATTCAGATCATCATCGTGCTCACAAGATGATTTATGCAGGAAGCTATGCAGAACTTAGCATTACAGATCCAGGCTTTCCCCGATTTCCAACATACGAAAGCTTTTATGATAAAGAAACTATGGATTTAGTTACAGAAATATACGCACAGGATTTTGAAATGTACCCATACACGAAAGGGATATTTTAAGTCTATACATTTTTCCACGAATAAAAGCTGATACATCGCATAGCATAAAGTGAAACTTTAATTCGAGTGGGAGTTCTCTCCAACTAATTATTCCCTTCTCCTAATCGTAATTTTAAGAGATACCTAACTTTCACCCATTTCCTTTAATTTCGCCGATTGTTGACGTGTATCATACTTTCCATACATAGATTGCATTTATTAACATAGGAGGGATATCGTGTGGAAATCAATTTGAAACACAATAATGGGTACTGCGTTATTTGCGAAAAGAAAGCTACATTTATAGAGCATAATGATTGGCTTAGAGATCATTATTTATGTTCTACATGTAACTCTATACCAAGGCAGCGAGCTTTAATCCATGCTTTACATACATTTTTTCCAAAATGGGATTCCTATAATATTCACGAATCCTCTCCTGGAGGAATTACGACTCAGCTACTATTAAAAAACTGTAAAAACTATACTTATTCTCAATACTTTAGAAATTATCCTCTTGGCCAATACTTTCAAGGTATTAGATGTGAGAACTTAGAAGACATGACTTTTGAAAATGAATCTTTTGATTTATTCATTACTCAAGACGTTTTTGAGCATGTAATGACGCCAAACAAAGCCTTTAAAGAAATAGAACGAGTATTGAAACCTGGCGGTGCTCATGTATTTACTGTCCCTTGGTATCATACACTCACAAAAACTGTGCAAAGAGCAAGAATGAATAAAGAGGTGATTGAATATATTGAAGAGCCCATTTATCATGGAAACCCTATTGATGAGAATGGATCTTTAGTAACGTTCGATTGGGGGCAGGATATGATTGAATATATTTATACACATGCAAACATGTATACAATTGTTTATTTACAAAAGGATAGATCACTAGGGTTAGATGCTGAATTTTTACATGTTTTCATTAGTAAAAAGCAAGAAAATAAAGTTTAATCACTATATAATTCGGAGGTTTAACAAATGAATAACTTTAAGTTAGGAAGTGATTTTGATCATCTTGTTAATTCACTATCTGATGCCGAACTTCTAAATTTATTTATACAAAGTTGTTCACAAACAACGATAAATGGGGTTCCCGTACCTATGTTTCCTACTGAAGAAATTCAAAAACAATTTGTAGGTGCTTCCTATGAACATGCTCTTTACGAAGCATATTTGTTTTATAGCCATATAAAAGAATGCGCCCAAAATTTAGGAGTTCCCTTGAATAAAGAAAGTAAAGTTTTAGACTTCGGATGCGGATGGGGAAGAATTATACGCTTCTTATTTAAAGATGCCTCTGATCAAAATTTACTTGGCATTGATGTCGATCCTGCGATGATCACACTTTGTAATGAAACACTAGGAAGAGGGATATATAAAACAGCAAGCCCACATCCCCCTGTAGATTTTATTAGCGACAATTCATTAGATATCATATTCGCTTATTCTGTATTCTCACATTTATCCGAAGCAACTGCCGAAAATTGGGTAAAAGAATTTTCAAGAGTTCTTCGCCCTGGTGGAATCTTCATCGCAACAACACAAGCGCGCTATTTTCTTGATTTTTGTCAACAATTCCAAGAACATCCTGAATTAATTCAAACAGGATGGCATAAAACTTTATCTCAAGCTTTTCCAGATATACATCGCGCCATCTCGGATTATGAAAACGGCAAATTTGTTCATAGCCCTACTGGTGCAGGGGATGTTAGAAATAGTAGTTTTTACGGAGAAACCGTTATACCTAGGACTTATATTGAAAATCATTATGAGAAATATTTAAAGCTACAAGACTTTTTTGATGATGTAAATCGATTACCACAGGCCCTCTTTGTCCTTCAAAAAATTTAATTCCTTTCATTCAACGTAATAAATTTCATGACGAAAAGTACTTTCTATTTCAGATATATATCAAATTACCTAATACTCTCTTATTAAGTAAGCTTAAAAAATCCAATACATACCATAAAAAAAACAGTAAACAGATAACATATCTCTTATTTTAAAATTGCTTCACCAAATCAAGAATAACTTCCCAACACTTGAACTACGAAAAACACGAGGGGGATATAACTTGAAAATAATCGCTTTTTACTTACCACAATTCCATCAAATTAAAGAAAATGATCGATGGTGGGGGAAAGGATTTACTGAATGGACAAATACTAAAAGTGCACGACCTTTATTTTCAGGACATTATCAACCTAGGGAACCTTATCAAGATTTTTATTACGACTTAACTACCCCCTCCGTAAGAAAGTGGCAAGCAAAAATCGCTAAAGCATACGGTATATATGGTTTTTGTTATTATCATTACTGGTTTAAAGGAAAAAGACTATTAGAAACACCCTTTAATGAGGTACTAAAGATGAAAGAACCTGACTTCCCTTTTTGTCTTTCTTGGGCAAATGAACCATGGACAAAATCTTGGGATGGTCTCGATAAACATATATTAATGCCTCAAGACTACGGAGATATATCTGATTGGAAGGAACACTTTGATTATTTATTACAGGCTTTCCAAGATGAGAGATATATTTATATAGATGATAAACCTCTATTCATTATTTATCGTCCAGGACATATTCCTGATTGTGAAAAAATGCTTAATTACTGGAATGCATTAGCGCGAGAAAATGGTTTAAAAGGTATATACTTTGCTGAAACATTAAACAGTTTTCCACTACCTAATATAAATGGATTCGATGCTAGCATTCAGTTTGAACCTTTCTATACAATTGCCCATGATAGCTCTTCAGACATAAATAAGGTAATATATGATTCTGATATGCAATTAAACGTTTGGGACTACGATAAAGTATGGATGTATATATTACAACGATCGCTCCCAAAGAAAAAAACATTTCCTGGTGCTTTTGTTGATTGGGATAATACTGCACGACGTAAAAACGCGAATAGCAGCATCTTTGTAGGTTCTACCCCTGAAAAGTTCACCATATATTTAAGCAAGCAAATTCATCGGACTTACTCTTTTTATAACAGCGAGTTTTTATTTATTAACGCATGGAACGAGTGGGCGGAAGGAACTTACTTAGAGCCAGATAAAAAATATGGATTTTCTTATTTAGAAGGGGTTAAAAATGCAATTGATAGAGGTATGAAAGCATACAAAAAAGACGAGTCATTCTGACTCGTCTTAAAGTTGCTTGGCGACGTCCTACTCTCACAGGGACAAGGTCCCAACTACCATCGGCGCTAGAGAGCTTAACTT
>NZ_JASNGE010000067.1:0-8605 GCF_030164735.1 Bacillus sp. RB3 | reverse complement strand
AATGTAATGAAAGAAAACTTCGCTAAATATTTCAAGGATAGGGTGTAGACAATGATCAAATTAGAAAAAGAAAATAAAAAGATGAAAATCATTCAATCTGCCACAATACTGTTCTCTACGCGTGGTGTCCGTAACACAACAGTTGATGAAATTGCAAAGACAGCTAAAGTTGGTAAAGGTACTATTTATTATTACTACACAGATAAAACTGAAATATTATGCGACTGCTATATGCGTCATATTCAGCTCAAACGCTCACAATTATTTAATTTATATAAAGAAGAAAAAGATGTTTTACTTCGAATACAAAAAATTCTTCATTATATCAGCCTAGAATATCATCAAGATCCGTTTGTTTCTAAACTCTTTCAAGAATATAAAGAGTACCATTCACCTGAAATTACAACTTGTTTTAAACAATCTGAAGAAGAAGCAATTAACATGATAAGTAATTTGCTCGAAAAAGGTTATCAGCAAGGAGCTTTGCATAAGGTACCATTACCACTTACAGCTTTTATGTTAGTACGAATGATTTTTAACTACGAACAGGATTATATAAAAGATGATAAAAGTGATACAGAATTTCTGCAGTTGCTAAAGCATATGCTGCTTAAAAACTAGTTTTAACAGCAAAAAAAATAATTGTGGTACAAATATATGAAGAAGAACGTGAATAATGGATGGTTTCATAAGCTCTTTTCAGTCTGGACAAACCTGCAAAATATCTAACGCTTATGTAGGAATGACTGATAAAATCCCAACCCGCGTGATTGTTCATCGACTATTCAACGAACAACAGCGATTACAAGATCAAACTGTAAGGGAAAAAAGAATGAAATAAAGTATTCTGCTCGTAGTTAATACTTAGCGATATTAAAAAGAAGTACCAATCATTTACTTGTACTGATGGGAGAAGTAAATGATTGGTATTCTTCACGTTAGCCAATATAATTTTAATTTAAAACATGATAAGCATTCTTCCTCATTCATCGTTGCAAAAAAATAAAACGAGAAAGATTAGAATGCGAATTCAGTTGATGTTTTTATCATGTACTAATATTCGAGTTCATTTCAATGTGCTTAAGCTTTTTATTTTTTACTCTATTAGATATGGGTTCACATTACTAATCTAATTAAATTAGATTTCTTTACGCACCCTCTTCTGAATCCCACACTTCAGTAAATTGAAAACCTTTTAATTTACTCTCTAAAATTGCATTTTTGAATTGATCTGATACTAAAAGATAGTTAGGATGTACCTTCCCGTTTATATTCAATTTAAAAATCGGTTCGTGCTGGATAACATAAGGAATAAATGCAAATTTTTTACATCCTATTATTAAACCTGAACTTAACTTATCAAAGATTGTTTTATTAGTATCAAGTGCTTCCAACACCCTTAAAACATGCATTGCATAGTATTTTTTATTTATTTGTTTATGAATTAATGGTAAAAATTCAATATTATCTCCTACTATAGGTTCTAAAACATTCTTGGCTTTTTCACTAATTATTTGTACACCAGACCTTCCCCAAAAAATAGGGGAATCGCTTGATTTCCCTTCATCTGTTACCTCAATGAACTTAGGCGTCCATGAATCTGACAAACTCACCATAGAATTAAAACTAGTTTTAAAATATTTTTTATCCTCTTCATAGTTCAATAATTGAAAGCTTTCATAATCATCAGTCGAGCTTTTTAATTGCCAAATCTTCATATATATTCCCCTTTATTATTACCATTTATATAGTTATTTCTTGGGTTCATTTAATCGTAAATTGCCTTCTAATAAATCTCTTCTTATCCATCTCTGAGTTCACATTCCTTATTTAATTCTTGTAAAAAAATAAAAAACAAACTAACCTTTAAAATGTTAGTTCGTTTTTAATAAATCATTAAATTAATATCAGGCAAGTGAACTACCCGCCACTTAACGTCCTAACGGACTGTTTGAAGTGGCGGCTTCTCGGTTAATCATTACTTTTGATAGCTAACGAATTTGTCCTTAGACAGCCGAGCTAACTTCCTTGTTCCAAAGGTTTTGTTATTGCAATTTATCCTAACGCTAATAGGCGTATTGCTTCATTTTTGATATTAATAGCTGCGTTATAATCTCTATCGAGATTTACACCGCATATACAAGAATAAATTCGTTCAGACAAAGTCATATTTTTTATATTTCCACAATTGCTACATGTTTTGGTGGAAGGAAACCATTTGTCTATTTTCAAAAGTTGTTTTCCTTGTTCGTTTAGTTTATAAGCTAAGAAAGAAGTGAACATACCCCATCCATTATCAGTGACACTTTTTCCAAAATGAAGTGCTTGCGACATTCCTTTCATGTTAAGATTTTCAATAGCTACGACATCAAAATGAGTAGCTAACTTTTTAGACTCATGATGAAGGAAATTCTTACGTTGGTTAGCTACTTTCTCATGTAACTTAGCTACACGAATACGTTGTTTATGCCAACGCTCAGAACCTTTATTACGCCTTGATAATACTCGTTGTGCCTTTGCTAACTGGTCTAACATGTTACGATAGAAATTAGGATAATTGGCTTTCTCATCCTCAGAACTAACGTATAATCCATCCATCGCAAAGTCTAACCCCACAACTGTTTCTACTTCTTTTTGTACAATTTCTTTTTCATATTCAGTCAAGATGGACACATAGTATTTACCCGTAGGAGTCATAGAAATCGTACATGACTTGATTCTATAATCTTGTGGTATCTCTCTATGTTGTTTGATACGTACCATTTTGAGTTTTGGCAATTTTATATGACCATTCAGCAACAAAATATTTCCGTTTACTACATTCGTTGTATAAGACTTTCTGTCTTTTTTACTTTTGAATGTTGGGAAGTCATTTTGACCACTAAAGAAATTCTTATAGGCAGTTTACAAGTTTAGTTGAGCATTTGCCAAAGCTAATGAATCCACTTCTTTTAACCACTCAAATTCTGCTTTATATTTCGCGGGAGTTGAAGGCTTTTGTTTCTTTAGTTGCTCCCTATCATCTTTGTACTTTTCGTACGCTTCTTTTCGTTCAGCTAACATTATATTATATACAAAACGTACACAACCGAAGGTTTTATGCATAAGATATGCTTGTTCTTCTGTTGGATACAAACGGAATTTATATACTTTATTGTGCTTTGGCATATCATTTCACCTCACTTTTCGCCTTGATTTTCAATATATTTCTTTACTACGTCTATTGGAGAATCCCCAGTAGTTAATAAGCAAAAACTTCTTGACCAAAACATCTCTTTCCAAAGTTTCGTTTTCACTCGTGGAAAGTCTCTCTTGATGAGTCGAGAACTTGCACTTTTATAAGCATTAATAAATTTTGTCATTTCTGTATTCGGATGAGCCTTGAACAAAATATGAACATGGTCTACATCATGATTCCACTCTATCAATGTTATGTTGTAATTCTCAGATAACCTGACAAACATGTCTTTTGCATAGTCTGATATATCATCATTGAACACATTTCTTCTGTATTTCACAACCAATACAAGGTGATAATATAGCAAGAACACCGAATGATTATTATTATCTAATTTCATTGATATAACAACCTTTATTCTTTATAAGACTGATTCTATCAGAGGAAAAATAAAAAGCAAAGCCTTTTGGCTCCGCCAAACCGAAATTCGTCTCCCACCTATCGTCGGGCTACGCCCTTCACACGCTTGAGGAAGGAGACTTCTTTCGGGAAATAAGTTAAAAATGAATTTCAAATTATGTTTAACATTAATTATTTTTATCCATTGGTATTGTATTTAGTGCTAAACCAATAGATCCTAATTTTTCAATTATTTTTTTTGCTTTACCATATGGAGCTCCTTTTACTAATGTAAAAGGAAGGTTTTTTGATCCTTTTAATAGTTCCCCTGTTGAAATATCAAGTGCGAGTACACTTTTTATCTTTACTAAATCTTTTAATCCTCCATTAGGAATTTCTATTAACACTATATTACACGTATCAGGGATTTCTTCTTTTATTTTCTGTATTTTTTGATTCAAACAACCCGTATTTACCCATTCAATAAAATCTAATGTAACTACAGTGGCATGATTTGGATTCATATCACCAGAATCAACAGCCCTTACTTCTCGTACATCTGCACCTTGCGACATTAAAAAAACATTGCCACTACCATCATCACCAATAGCAACATAACCATTTGCATATTCTGCTACTTCCCAAGTCTCATTTCGTTCTATAATATCATCAGTACCATAAATTATTAATCCTCCACCTATAGAAAAACCATTTGTATACTTCAATAAATCTTTATGTACATTTGGTAATTTAACTTTCATTACATCTTCTATTTCTTGAATTCCAATATCATTTGCTGGCTTATTTTTTATTAAACCAGAAACATTAGATAAATTTATCATTTTTTCACAAAACCTCCCAAACTATCAAAATATTTATAAGCATCTACCAATACTTTTCTTGCAGTTTTCTGATCAACTCCTGCCTCAATCATTTCTCTATAGCTTACATTAAATTCATAATTTATATCAGTATCGTATCCTTCAAGCCTTCTTCGCTTTCTTTGCATAGCAGAAATTTTTACCTGAGGAAAACCAGAACTTGATAGTAAAGGTTTCGTTTGAGCTTTCTTTTCGTTACAACACTCTCATCATCCTTTACAGTCCATTCATTTTGTTGTATAGAATGATGCCAATTGTATTTAATTATCAGCTGACATATTTTTATTTCCTGAAGCAGGATAATAACTTATTTTGTGAAGCCAAAATATATAGTAAATATTAATTACTATACCTTTCCGCGCTTAATTCTAAGAAGAAGCTTATACAAATACATAAGCTTCTTATATTACATTTATTACTCTCTTGGGTATAAATTTACATCAGTAAACTATTTTTATTAGATCTCTTTACGCACGATCTTTTGAATCCCATACCTCAACAAATTCGAAACCTTTTAAATTGTTTTCTAAAACTGTATTTCTAAATTCATCAGATACTAAGACAGTAGAAGAATGTAATCTTTGATTTAAAAATGTTTTAAATATTATCTGCCCCTCAACTTTATTGGCTAAAAATGCGTATTTTTCGAACCCTATTATTAACCCTGTACTTAGTTTTTTCAAAACTGCTTTATTGTAGTTAATTGCATCAACTGTATTTAGAACGTTTATTAGGTAATAAACTTCACTTGTAACATCATGAATTAATGGAAGGAACTCAACATTATTACAGATTAGAGGCTCTAATATTTCTTTTGCTTTTCTGCTAATCATTGGTGTACCAAGTTCTCCCCAGAACATAGGACAGTCACTTTTTTTATCACCTTCTACACATTCAATAAAAATTTTTCCCCACGAATCAGACAGTTTTATTGCCAAATCAATTTTCCCATCAAAATATTTTTTACGGTCTTCTTTTAAATTTAGTAGCTGAAAAGATTGATAGTTATCAAATAAGCTTTTTAATTGCCAAATTTTCATACCTTTTTACTCCTTCAGAATTTAATTATTAAGTATCATGGATGATTTTGTATTAAAGCCAAAATTCGCCTAAGTAAACCTAGTGATTTATTGGTATAATTAATATTGTATTCCATTTTATGGATCAATCAATTAATATAAGGCTATGTTTTATAACATATGAAAATACTGCTAATTTAATATTAAACATAATAAAATACATAGCCCGTTCTTTTTACTATTAAAAAACATATTGAAGTAAGGAGTTATATTATAATGGCAATCTTTCAAAGTAATGTTCAAAAAGCTGAACAAATTGCTACTCAAATGAGATCAGCTTCTGACGCAATTCAAAATGCAACAGGTAAATCAATAACGCACGCAACACGTACAACTTTAACCGTTAATTACAAAGCACAGGAAGCAAACCAACAAGCCTTAGAATTAACTAGACAATTTCTTGCTGCCTTTCAGCAATCCATTGACAATATACAGTCTGTAGCAACAGAGTTTGAACGAATGGACAACGATTTACAGAAGAATTTTTAGCTTTTTTAAGAATTTTTCCTTTATCCCTTCTGTTAACTTATATATAAGCAAAAAGGTAGGCGGAAAAAATGAATCAAGAAATAGAACAAAAAATGAAGGTCTTGAGTCAAAATCTAATGAATCTATCCGAGGAACAATACCAAAATCAACGCGCAATACAAACACAAGAACAAGCAGAAGCAGACTTTCAAGAATTAAAAATACGCAGCCATCGCTTTTTTCATCGTATTTTAGAAACATGGCATGGTGATAAAGAACTCTTTCGCTTTTTTACCAATATACAATTAGAAACTCAACAAATTGAAAGAAGCCTTTCTTATAAATTAGAAGAACAAAAGGAAACATTAATTCAAGAGAAACAAAAATTATACAATCTAGAAAATGACCTCACTCATCAAAAACAAAAACTTGCTAGGGAGGCCAATTTATGAGTTTAAATATGTATCTTGGAGAGGTACAATCCCAAACAAACACTATGTATGCTTTTTGTACTGCTACTATACAAAGTATGGAGCAAGTAATCCAATCTATCGACAGTTTTGTGGGTGATTCTGTCCTACAGGGTCAGACTTATTATAGTGCGAAAATGTATTTTGCAGAAACGTTTCTTCCTTTAGCACAGGGGATTATTTACCTATGTGAAGAATTACTCCATCAAAATGAATCTTTTCCTGCTGAGTTTCAATCAAGAGTCGCCTCAACAGATGTAGTTGAACAAGAACTATTAGAACAAATCCGAGAGATTGACCGAATGATAGCAAGTATTGAAGTTACAAAACAAATTATGCCACTACCGGATATGGATGCAATGGTTAACCTATTTATTGAGATGCGCCGTAAAATCCAGGAAAAGTTAGAACATCTATATGAATTTAATCAAACATCTAGTAATAACTATGCTACCGCGATTCAATTAGCGGCTAGTATCGCTGCAGGCCTAGCTGAAGTTCAAAGTGGAAAAGGCTTTAGCCCTGCAAGTGGTACATTTAGTACACAAAGAATAAATATGGAATGGGCAGATTCTATTCATGAATATCTAGATAATAATATTCGATTAGATAATAGTATAAAAACAAATAATCTAATTGAATCTGGTATACTATTAGGTAGTTCTTCGGAAAAGAATATACTAGAAAAGTTTATAAAAGGGGTTTGGAATGGATCTGGAGAATTTATTGGTGGTTTAGTAGAGACATACAATTCGTTAGACGATACAGTGACAAAGGAGAACCTAAAGTATGCTGCAGGTCATCCTATAGAAACCGCATATACCATGATAAATACTTTTTCAGACACTTTTATGAATGAATTTTGGCATGGCGATGCTGAAAGTCGTACACAATGGGGAACAAATATTTTTATGGAGTTTGGTTTAGGATGGCTTGGAGATAAAGGAGCAGGCCAAATTGGAAAAGTAACTTCCCTTGGAGACTCTGTAAAGTTAACGAAATTTTCAGGTGATACACCTTATATTTCAAGCCACTTACCATTAAAAGATCGATTTGCTTTTGCTGGTGGAGATGGTTTGCGATCTAGATTTGACACACCAGACTTTAAACAAGCTGAAGAAAAACTCTCTACCTATCAATTTGCTAGTAGTGGAAGAATTAATAGTAGCAGAACTAATAGTGGCAATGTTCCGTATAGTTTTGATTCATCACTTATGGAGCACCTTTTTCATGGGGAACTAAAACAAAAATGGTGGGGACTAAAAGCTGTTGGATATCACCATGAAAGTATGATGGGTGGAGGAGAAATAGTTAGAATTACCCATGCACCAAATTCTGCGGGAGTATATAGAGCAAAAGTAAAAGTAGACGGTGAAACAAAAAACGCGCTTTCTTCATTTTTCCCTAAGGATTGGGATAGAGTACAGGTACTTGATTCTATCAAAGAAGCATACGATAATAAGATTCAAGTCGATACAGTTAGATATGTAGGACAAACATCCCACGGATTTAAAGTAGAAATGATTATACAAAATAATGAGATAATAACAGCATATCCTGTTTATACTAGGAGGTAAAAAATGAAATATACATACGAATTTTATCGTGATGGACTTGGCGGATTAAGAATACGTTTGCCAAAAGAAATTTCTATAATTTCTCATTTCTTGGAAGATATTTTAGATGATGAAGCAGATGAGTATATACAAATTTTAGATAATGTAGTAGACCAAAAAGTTCCGCAATATGAAATAGAAGGGAACGTAGCAGCAGTCTACATTGAACCTAATTACACCAGTGCTATTAACTTATTTATGAGTGCTCCAAATAACCAATGTAAAATTGAGACCTCTGAATTTAGAAAACTACTTGTGTTGTGGCGAGATACAGTGGTAGCAGAAGGGAAAGATATAGAAGTATAAAAGAAAACTACCTTCTGTGATATTTAGATCATAGATGCTAAACTCAATAAAATCAAAGGTAGGAATATATTAAATATATTTCTACCTTTTTATTATGTGGCGAGACTCCACATCCATTAACTTAAAAATTTTTTATTGTTTTCCGACAGAAGACTCCTTCCTCAAAAATGTGAAGGTGTGAAACACCAATTTTAGGTGGGAGATGAAT
>NZ_JASNGE010000066.1:0-8783 GCF_030164735.1 Bacillus sp. RB3 | reverse complement strand
AGAGTTCGATAGAACTCTTTACTTAGGAATCCCTCACTTCTAAACGAAGTGAAAGTGGGGGTAGTTCAAATTTCTTTCATAGAGTTAAGATAAGGATCATATATTATAACAACATACTACATTGAAAGGGTGAATATATGATTTCATCGTATTCGATAAGTTATATTTTAGTCACGGGTAATACTGCTATAAAAAAGGTAGCTAGAGTTCATGCATCCTCAGAAGTTTTTGCTGTTAATAAGATTAAAAGAGAATTAGAACGTAGGTTTTCACAGCCAACAAAAATTGAAGTTTTTCCGGTTTAATAAAAGCGGAATCATTCTTTGTTTCCTTATTAATTAATGTCACTTCACCTATAAATTGACCGCAGTTGGAAGCATAAGTTGGCCAGAAAACACTTGTTTTTGCAGATAATTATCTAATTATTCAACAGAAGTGGAAGCATAAATTGGCCGTAAATTCTACAAAATAGCAAATGAAGGTACCTATTAGCAGCATAAGATATTCAAAATTACTAGCTTATTCACTGGAATCTTTACGTGATAAACCCGTTAACTCTAACAAAGGTGTCCTTGTATACTAACTTAATGATAGGTAATCTATTCTACGGTAGCCTTTGTGACTTCCGTAGAATAGATCTTAAAGAAATGGGATGTTAAGCAAAATTGTTTATGATTCTCTTGAAAAAATCGTCTCATATTTCCCCCAAACAATTCAGCCAGATTGTTGAATAGAATGACTCGCATTTTTTTAACAACTTTAAAAAGCCTTACTACACACAAATTGTAGTAAGGCTCTGACTATTTAAGATAAAATTCACGTATCCCCTCCAAAGAAAAGAGACTTTATTTTAACTTTCCTATTGATAAGTTAACACGATAATTTCCATACTTTAATAGTCTCCCTAGAAAGTTATCCAATTCTTCATTAGAAGCAAAATGTGTTTTTAATAAATAACATCCTTTACCACTTATACGATGTACTTCAGAAATTTCTTCTTCTTTTTGAAAGAAATTCATAAACTCTTGATGATTAGCTGATGTCACAAACAAAGTAACAAATGCAGTCACTGTTTGTCCTAGTTTGATTCGGTTTATTGCGATTGTATATTGTTCAATAATCCCTAAATCCTCTAATCTCCTGATTCGATTTCCTACAGCCTGCCCCGTCATATGTATTTTTTGACCTAGTTCTTTCCATTCGCATCTGTGAAATGTGAAACTTGGTAAGCCCTATGTCATCTGCATGAGCAGTAGGATGACTGCAAAGTCAAACGATGTGACAGAGGGTAAAGGATATAAGAGAAAGCAAAAGCCGTTATCTGAAAGGAAACAGGAAGGCATAGGCATATGTATAACTGAGCGGATATTGTCGTCCTCACGGACAAACCCATGGCAAGCCTGAAAGGGAGTCCACTTCTTATAGAGGTACCGCCAGCATTTCGGTAAAAAACAACGCTAAGAGTATACAAAGTTTTATGCAAAAAATAGGGAGACATAGGGAACTATAGGGAAGCCAAAAGTTGCCCTAAAATAGGAATGTATAAAAAGATGCATAGAGTCATAGAAAAAGAAAAAGGTGAATCCCTTCTGAGGGTATGGGGAAACCTTTTTCTTCGCTACCGATAATGAGACGTTATGTTAACTTAATAAGAATATTTATTCATAAGCAAAATTAAAGAGAGTAACAAAATGTTACTCTCATCAGAAAAAATCAAATCAATATTTTCTAAATTATACCCCAAACGCAGTCATTCTAACTCTCGAAATTTCGCTTTCTTAATTAAGTTTGCTATTTTTGTTCTGTAAATCCTTTGTTGATTAAATCCTCTGTTGATTGTATTACTTGTACATCCTTTGGAAGTTCACTTTCATCAATTTCTTTATACGTTATATTTCCATCTTTATCTTTATCTTCAATAACAAATTTTACTTTATCTGTGATAGATGGTTCTTCTTTTTTATCTGTGTCTACACCCTTTTTTGTTTGTACTTGTACATCTTTTGGAAGTTCACTTTTATCAATTTCTTTATACGTTATATTTCCATCTTTATCTTGATTCGGAATAGCATATTGTACTTTATCTTTGAAAGATGTTTCTTCTTTATTATCTGGTACTGCACCTGCTCCACCAGTTAATAACCCTGTACCTAAAAGTGCTCCTGCTAATAATGTTTTAAACATTTTTCACTACCTCCTTGTTTGAAATTATATTAAACATAAAGCAAAAATCTGTAGTTAATATGGATTATATCTGGAGAGTAGGTGAGTTTTATAATTGGGTTATTCTTTGTTTTTGGGTGAGAGTGCTGGCTGGGGGTTTGGGGGCTAGCCCCCAGGAATTTAACGTAACTTTATATAGCATAAGTAAAATTTTCGAACGATAGATCAAGGCGGTTCGGCAGGTATAATTGCTGATTCAAGTCGAGCAACCTAAGTCCTCGTTTTTTGTCTGTTCGGCTTGGCGATATACCAACCCCCGCCGAATTTCGGAGTGCAAGGAGAAAGGAGGAAGATTTTTTGAGTGGGATTCTCAAAAAATACTCTCCGTTCCTTTTATGGAGAAAAGCCCTTATATAGAGAATGAGAAGAGACATACTTTTAAAAGTGTAAAAAAATATATAAATAAAAAGTCGTAGTTGTCAAATTAAACAACTACGACTTAATTTTTAAAATAACTTACTAGGTAAAACTTTTAATATTGGTATTTTCATTGCTGTATAAAACATAAGTTTTAAAGCTTCATTTACATTATCTTTATCTCCTGCATAAATAATGTGAGGATTTACAAAAATTACAGATGCTCTAGCATTATTACCTTCTACACCAGATTCAACTTTAAATAACAAACCGTTTTGACACAACAAGAGGGTCTTAAGAATAGTGAATCTGACCAGCTACGTATCCTCCCTTCGGTCCGGTACCGTTGACAGACGCTTTAAATTATCTTCTAATAATCACAACATAATTACCCATATTTTTTGACTTAAAACGAAATAAGACCTTTTAAAATCCAAAATAAAAGTTCTTTGGATCCTTTCCTTTTTTTAAAACTTAACTTTATATAAAAAATCTATGGAAAAGTTCTACAAAAAAGTATCCCTGCTTTTTAGATAGGAATACTCTTTTTTGTATTAGAATAATTTACACTTTTATTTTTTTGCAGCAATATAGTATAAAGCCCCTTGTTTACCATTTATTATTCCTTCAAATTGATATACAGGCTGTTGGAAATCTTTTGTATCTGAATAAGATGATAAGGTACATTTTGTAATAGTTATTATATCTCCTTTTTTTAAAGGTTCTAGAGGTAAAAATTCTCCACGTTTTAATTTTTGGAATGCTTCTTTTGAAGAAATAACTTCTATATCTTTAATCTTTATTTGTTCTGAAGAATTTTTCTTAAATTTATAAACAGGCATTTTTTTAGAATCTGCATCTAATGATATAGTTGTTTTCATAGTAATATCAGACATATCCATTTTAGTTTCTGGTTTAATACGTAAATTACCAAATTCTTGCATCTCGTAAGAAATAATAATTCCAAATGTTAATAAACAAACTACCACTGGTAAAGATATGTATTTAACAATTTGTTTAAATGGTACTGATTGTTTATCTAAAAAAACAATCAATAAATTACTTATACAATATCCAAGCATACCTCCTAAGGTGTTATGTAATACATCGGATATATCTATACGTCCAATATCTGTTACAAATTGCATTATTTCAATAAACAAACTTGTACTAAATACGACTAATAATACTGACCCTGCTTTTTTAAAGAAATTACTAATTAAGGGTAACAAAAATCCTACTGGAAAAAGTAAAGCAATATTTATAATAATATCTTGAAAAGAAACAAGTGAAAAATTATTCCAAGCAACTCTATATCCACGTAAAATATCAAAATTAATTATCCCTTCAGGCCGAATAATATTTTCACGACCAAATAAAGTTCCAGCTAATACAATAAGGTAATATCCTATCAATAGTGTAATCAAAACAATTTGTTTTTTTTCAAATGAATATTTCCCTTTATATATTCGTTTATACAAAACAAAATAACCTAAATTCAACAAAATGGGAACCAATAAAATTATTATTATACTAATAATACTTAAACTTCCTAATGTAGAATTGATAAAATTCATATAATACCTCCATACAATAACAATATATGTTTGAATTTAATTAAAAAATAAAATATATAAAAATGCAAAGGTATAAAATAACAAATATAATTAACCTGTAGTGCTAGTTGGTTATGAATATTATGTTTTCCTTTACCTTTTCATTGTGACATTTAGCTACGCTCCATGTGGTTGTGCTTCCCCTTTTGTAAGGACATACACATCTTTTTCTTTCACTAACGAATTAAATCTATCTACTATATCTCTTCCTGCATAAGTTAATAATCCACCTCCTACAACAAATAATCCTGAAACTGCAGTCAATGCTTTTTTCAATTTTCATTTCCCCCTTACTTTTTCTTAAATAATTAAGTGTGATTTTATTCATTTTTTAACGAATTCCCCGAAAGAATTCTCTTTCCTCAAGCGTGTGAAGGGCGTAGCCAAACGGCAGGTGGGAGGTGAATACCGGTTTAGCATTGCCAAAAAATTTTGATAAACTAGCTATATGAAGTTCTTTGATAACTTGATATATGAGGTTGCAGGAAGAAAATAGAGTGCGAAAACCAAGCCATTCGGTTCCTGTGTAAAATATCAACCGTACCAAAAGAGCGTCCAAGCGTTGGACATCTAGGAGTGGAACACCCCTAAGTAACGCTCAGGGAGACGAAAGGTTACTTTCGTCGTGGAACTGAGAAGCTCCCACTTCAAGCTTTGCTAAGTGGCGAGTAGTTCACATAAGAATGACCTTTAACACATTTCCAAGTATAAAGAGCATTTCTTAATAAAAAATGGGGGAGCTTCTTAAGATTTTCTTAACAAACAGTTTCACATTGTAAAAAAGAACCCTTCCTTCAAGAGAAAGACTTATATCACTATATAAATCATAGGGGATTGTTTGCATATGGACTTTAGTTTTATGTACAATAAAGGTAAATATATAGTCTGAAACAGGACGAGGAAAACCATATCCAATTCATTAGTAAATTTACGTATCGATTTTGCATTTAAGCAGTTATTTGGTACAAATGGGAATGAAGATATTTTAGTTGCCTTTTTAAATACCATATTAAAAGATTCTTTAGAATCACCTATTGCTTCCCTACAATTAGAAGATCCACATTTGCTTCGAGAATATGAAGAAGATAAATTATCGATTTTAGATATTTCGGCTACATTAAATACAGGAACAAAGGTAAATGTAGAAATACAATTGAATAATAATCACGATATGATCAAACGCAGCTTGTATTATTGGGGAAGGTTATACACCTCTCAATTGCAAAAAGGAATGCCTTATAGCTCACTTCAAAAAACAATTACCATAAACTTGTTAAACTTTGTGATGTTTCCAGAATATGAAGCGTTTCATACAACAAGAATCCTTTGGAATCAGCAACATCAAAAGTTATTAAGTGACGATATAGAAGTTCATATTGTAGAGAATCCAAAGTTACTACAGCAATGGCGGGAAGAGAAAGTTAATCCGTGGGAAGATTCGTTTGTTCGTTGGTTATTATTATTACCAGCGAATGAAGATGAGTATCTCACACAAACATTGGAGGACATTGCCATGAACCAAGATCCGATTTTACAAAAAGCAATGAATAAGTGGGAACGTATGAGTCAAGATTCTTCTTTCCGTCAAGCATATGAAGCAAGAGAAATGGTCTTAATAGATGAGGCTGTAAAGTATGTTCATGCTCGTAATGAGGGGAAAAAAGAAGGAATTCAAGAAGGGGTTCAGCAAGGAAAAATACAGATGATTAAAGGTATGCATGAACTTGGTGTATCACATGAAACGATTGCTAAAGCCAGTAAATTAGGAATAGATGAGGTTGAACGTATTTTAGAACAAAATTAATCAACATCAAAAAAAGAACCTCTTAATTTTAAAAGAGTAATCCCAACCGTTATAAAAACAACAAATTAAATTTTTACAAAAGAAAACAACCTGTATAAAAACAGGTTGTTTTCTTTTATGGTTCTGGTGCAAAAATAAAACAAAAGAGAATAAAGCGCATATATTCCTAACGAAATCGTATCTTATGCTGAAAGTCCAAACAATTGATGGATGAATTCTTTCTGATTTTGGACAGACTGGTCCCGTAAATTAAGCTGTTCTTTTTTAATCATATGCATGGCTTCTACTCCAGAAAGAATGGATGTAGCTGTGTCAAAACATTTGAACTCTAGCATGGAACGGATTCCCATCTCTAGAGCAATACTATCCACTTGGAACATGTTTTGATCTGTGCCGTTGTCTTCAAATATAAACTTTAGCCAAAACCAATCTATTCAAGTTTCAGATTTTCCGAAAAAGAAAATTATGGTTTTGGGGGTTATTACAACATTTTAGATTGACAGGTATGTATGATAATCCCATGTAGATTGCATCCACTCTCCAAGAAACGTTCGTTGGTTTCAAGTTTTCGTAGCAACAGAACCTTTAATTTCTAACGGTTCCGGTATCTTTTATTTTGACATGTGTCTTTACATTTATTTTAGCCTCTGCTAGCGCTTGCAACCAATCTTCTTTTCGTTTTTTCCACTCTTTATATTGAAAAGCTCTAGCATATAGGGATAATCCAATTGGATCAATTTTATTCTGCTGTATTTCATCCAACATATTTTGTAATTCCTTATTAATTTCTTTTTCGATAGCATTTTCTAAATTATTTATATTTTTTTTATTATCATAATGCTCCTTAATTAAATTCGCATTGTTTTTTTCTATTAAAGCTACATTAGCATTTATTTGGAGATTAAATACAAACTTTCCGTTTTTAAAATTAACATCTATCTTCCTTGTTGCATTCTGTACGAAGATAGAAGTGTTTGGCTTTTTGTTGGATCTTTTAGGAGGAAGCGCAAGGTGTAGTATCATCCGGCCTGTATTTTTTGACTTATTTATGAGATTGAAGAACTTAACATCTTTTTTAGGGATACGAGTTAAATATTTTCCTTGTCGATCTAAAAGTGCAATTCCTATCGTGTCAATTTCATTCTTTGTTTTTTTGATAACTGGAACAATTTGTGTCATTCCTTCTTCATTTTGTTCTCTCATTAATTGTTGAATCGTAGAAGAGACGGATTGATTATTTTGAATGGAGGATTCGATTACACTATTTATATAAGATGGTAGTGATGGTTTATCTGGCTTATTAATTGCAAAAATTTCTTCTACAGGCCCATCAACAAGTACTACTTTAGCATTAATGGTAGCGTATGGATCACGGTAAGAAGAATCAAGTTCCTGCAACCAATTTGATTCTTGCGCCAATTTTTTCCCAATTAAAATGATTTCAGCTTTGGAGGCTGTCATATAGCCCGTTAACTTTGTATCTATTTTACTGAAGCCATTATATACAGTTGATGCCTGGGTCCAATGCTCTATAGTACTTTGTTGCTGTTTATGATGAAAGAGTGGGATGCTTGTGCCAACTTTTATGTCTCCATTAGAGGCTCTATCCAACCCAATTAATAGGATTAATGAAACCTTCTCAAGAGGAATTCTCTGACTACAACCAATTATATATACACAACAAATTACAATCCATATCCATTTTCGAATCAAAGTTGTTTCCTCCTAGTAATCCAAGTAAAAAGAATACTGTAAGCGAAAAATAAGATTGGTAATAGAATAAAGAAAACGACATTTAAGATATCCATAAGAGAATATATAAACAAATATTGATCCACATTGGGATTTAGAAAAATAAATAAGCCGACTATTAATACCATAAAACCAAACAGTGCCCAATTGCGAGCGTTTTTTTGAAGTGAAATGGTCAAAGAATCAAAACTGAAAAATAAATATGGATATATTGTAGTGGAAAATACAATTAAATAGTAAGCGATATATATAATTTCTAATCGTTCTATGAAAGAAAAACGAACCCCTTTTAACAGATGAAATACGGGCCAAATTACGTCTTTTATCCCCTCCGGACTAAAGTATATATAAGAAAGAATAGTCACATATAGGTAGAGAAACATGGTTCCAGTATTCGCAATTAGCAGTCCCTTAATAGCTTGTTGTTTTTTTTGTAAGAACGGATAAATAAAATATGCAATTTCTAAGCCAGCATAAGGGGTAATGGTTTCTTTCGTTGCTTTTAAAATAGGGTATATACCATCTTTAAAAATAGGTAGTAGGTGTAAAGGAGCATACATACTCTTTAATGAAAAAAGAAGAAATAATGGCATCCAAGTAGTGAAGAAGAAAACAAGCATAGAATAACTAGTAAGAGCCCTTAACCCACTCAGGGCTAAAATAATAAAAGGCAATAATAATAATATGGTGATTTGATAAGCAGGAATGGAAGGGAATATCCACACTTTTACAATATCAGTTGCCTTTAATAAAGTATTAAAGCCAGCAAAAAATAGATAAAAGGCGTATAAAAGAAGAAAAATTGTCCCAAGCCATTTACCAAAGTATGTTTTTAAAATCTGTGAGAAGTTTTTGTTAGGATTTTTTTGTAACATTAATATAATAAATACGCCAATTATAGAAGTAGTTATCCAACCCAGAATGATAGAAATCCAGCCATCTGTGCCAGCGGTAGTAGCAAGTGGGCTTGGCATAATTAACATACCAGATGCAAGTTGCAGCGAATGGATGAAAATAATAAATTCGAATAA
>NZ_JASNGE010000065.1:0-9168 GCF_030164735.1 Bacillus sp. RB3 | reverse complement strand
AAACTGTCACGTACGGTTCTGAGGGGAGTTGGGGGCAGCGATGCCCTCCGCTTACCCGACTAAATAAGCTGCCCATATGGACAGCTTATTGTATTTTTTGCTTAACATATTTTTTCTGAAATGCTGGCGGTACTCAATTTAAAAGTTGATATGCCCCCATTCTAGTGGCAAGATATGTTTTATTAGTTCTTCGTTACACCTATGCGTACTTCTTAACTATTTTATTTCATTTTTAATAAAGTGAAACTTTAATCAGTGGGGGTTTTCTTCCCCCCCACTGATTATCAGCCCTCACCAATCGGACGTTTACGGGCAGCCCGACCCCCACCTAACTTCTTTGCTCCAGCCAAATTTTGAGGTGGGAGTTTTACTGCCCGTTAATGTTGGATAAATAACCTCCTTTTACAACTACGAAACTAAATTTTAATGTATCTTTCTATTCACCTGTATAATATCAAATAATTACGAATAGTTACACTTAAACGGACAGATGGATGTAATTTGAAACAACTTTAAAGAGCCTTGCTACGTAGAATGTAGTAAGGCTCTTAGCTTTTAATAATCAAAATTCAATAACTTTATTATCATTATACAACAGCCCCACTAAGCGTATTAACACTTAATGAGGCCATTCGATTCACACTATTAATTATGGAATGTCGGTTTATAGAACGAACGATTATCAAGTGCAAAGACACGCTCTGTGTATTCGCCTGGTTTTGTGCGTCCTAATGCGCGGTCCATCATGTTCATTTTTGCATCTAAGTTATCGATGTAATGCAGAATTTCTGCTTCTTTTACTAATGGTGGTTTTGGACTACCCCATTCTGCTTTTCCGTGGTGAGAAAGGACGATGTGTTGAAGAATTAATACTTCTTCTGCATCGATTTGCAATTCGTCTGCTGCTTTACCAATTTCGTTCACCATAATAGAAATGTGGCCTAGTAAATTTCCTTCTAACGTATACGTTGTAGAAATTGGGCCAGATAGTTCGATTACTTTACCAAGGTCATGTAAAATAACGCCTGCATATAGTAAGTCTTTATCTAACGATGGGTATAGATTTGAGATAGCTTTCGCTAAATCAAGCATTGATACGACGTGATAAGCTAGTCCAGATACGAACTCGTGATGGTTCTTTGTCGCTGCTGGATAGTCTAAAAATTCGTTTTGATGCTTATTTAATAAATGTCTTGTTAGACGCTGAATGTTCGGGTTTCTCATTTCAAATATGTATTGCGTAATTTTCTCGACCATATCTTCTTTTTTCACTGGCGCTTTTTCTACGAAGTCTGAGATATCTGTTACTTCATTTTCATTCGCAACTCGGATTTGTTTCACACGTAATTGAATACGTCCTTTGTAGTTTAAAATGTCACCAGCTACTTTAACGATTGTTTCCGCTACATATTGTTTCTCAACTTCTGGTGATACGTCCCATAACTTCGCTTCAATATCTCCACTTGGATCTTGTAAGATTACTGTTAAAAATGGCTTTCCATTGCTTGCGATACCTTTTGTCGCTGTTTTAATTAACAAGAAAATATCGACTTGTTCACCAACTTCATACTCTGCAATTTTCTTTTTCATTCGAATTCCTCCACCAAATCAGTTACTTTTAGTATAGCACACTACAACTCATTTTCTTTACGCATATGTGTTAATTTTATAATCTGTTTTTCTGTAAAATACGCGAGTAAATGCGCATGACATGTAAAGAATATGACTTGTCTATCCTTTGCAATTTCCTTTATAAGTTCAATCGTACGATTCGTCCTTACCGCATCAAAATGCACGAAACTATCATCAATAATAAATGGATAATCATGTTCGAATGTTTTCGCGAGTGCAAATCTCAGCGATAAATATAACTGCTCCGCTGTCGCTTGGCTTAGTTCATGACTGTAAAAACGCATACCATCGTTACGTTCAACGATAAACGGTTCTGCCTCTGACGGTGAAAAGATTTTACTATAGCGTCCGCCTGTTAAATAGACGAAATACTCTTCTGATTTTTGTAAAATACGAGGAAGATGAACTTCATGATAATAGTGCTTCGTTTTCGTTAACACTGTCTTTGCGGCCGCATAAGCAGCCCACTTCTTCACTTGTTCACGCACTTGCGCTTTTTTCATTTCCCATTCATGCATTAAATCGCCGTACGTACTACCTTCTTCTAAATTCGCAATTTCCATACGATGTTTCGCAATACGCTCTGTCAATTCTTTCTCTTGCGCCAGACAGTTTTGCACGACTGTCATTTCTCTCTTTAATTTCTCTTCATAACCGTCAGCTTCATAATGTTCAGCTAATGATAAACTCGTTAAACGCTGTTCCAACAGATCAATTTGCGGTAATAAACGCCCCACTTGTTTTTCTGCATCCTCACGTTTTTCCGCCAGTTTACCTGCTTCTAAAAACATCTCTTCATCTGTAGACTCTGCAATATGCCATAAACCATCTCGTTCTATTAGTAATTGCTTTAATTGTTCTTGCATAAACTCATATTCTTCTTGCCATTCCGCCAGTTTTTCTTTTAACTGCTTACAAGTTTGGCGCTTCTCTTTCTCATTTTGCATACGGCTTTGTGCCTCGTGTAGCTTACTATACTCCGCACTACCGATAACAGTTTCTAGTTTATGTTCAAATTGCGAAATCATTTCATATAATGAAGATTTTCGCGTACCTTGCTTCTCTAACTCCCGATATAATTGCTGCATTTTTTCAATACGCTCAAACGCCGGCAATATGTGTGCATACGTATAAAATTCAGGAAACATATAGCGCGTTTTATATGCATCGACTTGTTCTCCCGCCTGGAACGTTTCTCTCTCCCATTCCTCATACGATGAAACGACTTTATCATACGCTCGTTCCAACTGCTGTAACTTATAAGACTCGCGCTCAAATAACTTCCGAATCTCTTCATCTTTTTCTAACTCATAGCGTACAGACATCGCTTCTTCACTTTGTCTCCCGCCGGCACTTTGCTGAAGAGTAAGAAGCTCTTCTTGTAATCCGCTTGATGGATCTTTATATAAAACAAGGGCGAGAACAATCCCTACAAATACGATGACACTAATAAATAAAAGCGGGCGATTGTCTATAAATAAGCTCGTGAATAAAATGCCTGTATTAATAAGGAGTAACAGAAGACAAACTCTTTGCCACTGCTTTTTCTTTTGCATAGCCGCTCCTGCTTTTTCCTCGTACTTGCGCTTCATTCTCTCTGCGCCCATACCGATAAACGCCGCATCTTGGAACGACTTCTCTTTCTCAGCTAACGCATTTCGCTCTTCATCCGCTAACATTTGTTGCTTAATCTGTCTTATATTCTCTTCTTGTTCTTCTAATTGCTCCTGCGCTACTTTAAAACGATCATCAAGCTGTGCTTTTTGCGTTTCTAATTCACGCGCCTTTTGCACTGTTTGCGTAATTAACTCTTTCGTTGCCAAACTCATATCAAACGACAGAACTGTTTCCTTTTCAAAAGTAGCACCAATTTGTTGCTCTAGTTCTGCCAGTTCTTCTTTTATATTCGTAATACTTCCTGTCAAATCACGCATTTCTTGGCGTGCATTTTCGTAAGACATATGCTGCATACGAAGTTCTTCTACATAACTTTCTTTTTGTAAAAACTCTTCATCTATTTGAATCGAGGCAATTTCCGATTGCACTGTCTCAATTTTCTTGTGGAGCGAATCAACTTGTAATTGAAGCGGCTCCATCTTCGCCTTAATTGCTTCATAACGCGCCATTCCGTTTACAGGAAACTGCCCGCTCTCGTTCTCTAACACTTTCTCGTGCGCACGCTTTTCAATAACGAGAGGCTCAAGCGCTGCTAATATTTCATAATCTTGCTTCCGCTTTTCTGCATTCTCTTTTTCCACGCGAACAGAAGCAAGTTTCTCTTCACTTTCTTTTAACTGCTCCACTTGCTTTTCATACGTGCCAATTTTCCCTTGCCACTCTTTCCTCTTCTCTTCCAGCTTCTTCATCTCTTGCAATGATACGTTAATTTCTGGTTTACGACCACTCGGCTTGAAGCGCTGGTCCATTTCTTTTTCTAGCTTTTTATCTAACTGCAATAGCGCATCACTTCCGACTGCACTTGCCGAAAATAAATAATTGCCAATATCCGCTTCGCCGAGCTGATGAATGTTTTGAAGGCCATGCATATCAAATGAAAAGACAGATTCAAATAAACTTTCATTCATCCCGCTTAATATATCGTTTAAAATTTCTTCTCCGCCCGTTTTCCCGTCTTCAAAATAAACGATCACCTCGCCAGCTGCCGTCTTTGGCAATCGCTCAATTTTCAAACGACCGTACTGCTCTGTTTGCACAGTGATCGCACCGCCATATTTCCCGCCTTCTTTCGGCTCATAACGGCGCTGTCCTCTCGTCGGAAAACCGAATAAAATACTTTTCATAAATGAGCGAATTGTCGATTTCCCCGCTTCATTTTCACCGTATAACACTGTCAGCAAGGAAAGATCCATTTCCACATTTTCTAATTTTCCGTACCCATAAATATGGAGTTTTTCAATTCTCATTTTTTATCCCTCTCTTGCTGGAATAATTGTTCTAAAATAATATTTTCTGCTTCCTTTTGAATCTCTTTCTTCTCTTCTTCTGTAAAAGATTCAATACTATTACGCGCTACAGGAGATGTCCAAATAGTGCGCAATACTCCGTCCATATTAGTGAAAGCTTCTAACTCCTTTAGCACACTACCGACGAAATGATTTTCCGCTTTCAAACGTTCGATTTCCGCAAAAGAAACCGTCTCATTTTTCCACTTCATCGCATATACGAAATCTTTTCGCTCTTCTCCAGATGCTAAAATGTGAAAAATCTCTTCCACACGCTTTTCGTCGCGCAAATAAGGTGAAAGTGGGCCTTGTCCTGTAAATACGACAGTTAATAGCGTACCTTCCTCTTCTCTTCGGCATTCATTCATCGCAGTAGATATGCTTGTCATAAGTTCATCAACAGTGTCAAGTCCATCAATACCAACCTCGATTTCGTCCCATACAACATCTGCCGTATGGAAAAATGAACACTGCGATCCTTTTTTCGTAAGTTCAATAAGGTATGCACCCTTCTCGCCTGTTTCCTTACGATGACGACCTTGTATGTTCCCTGGATAAATAATGTATGGTTCTTCTGATAAAATTTCACGTTTATGTATATGGCCAAGAGCCCAATAATCAAACTGTTTTTCTTTCAACTCACGAATTTGAAACGGTGCATAGCGATTATGCTCTGCATCTCCTTCCACACTTCCGTGAAGCATACCAATATGAAAAGGCGCATCACTCATTTTCGTATACTGCGCTGTCATATTATCCGTTACCGCTTGCTGCAAATAACTAAAACCATAAATAGAAGCTAATAGCTCACCATTTTTATAAAATGATTTCTCTTCTACATAAGGCTCAGTAAATACATGAACATTTTCCGAAAACTCAATTGCTGCCCAGCTTCCCCCTAAATGATCATGGTTACCGTGAATAATAAAAACAGGGATATCGTATTGCGAAAGTCTCTTCATTTGCTCACGCACAAACACTTGCGCCCTCAAACTTCTCGTCTCCGCATCATACAAATCCCCAGCTAGTAATACGAAATCAATGCGCTCTTGAATCGCTTTATCAACAATACGCTCAAATGATTCAAACGTACTTTGCTTCATTCTCTCCCAAACAGACTGCGTAACATTCATCTCCATCCCTTTAAACGGACTATCCAAATGCAAATCAGCCGCATGTATAAACTTTACTTGTTTCACAAATAACGATCCTTTCTATCTTTCAAAAGTTTCATTTTATCAAAATTTAAATCGCTGAAAACTAATAATCATCGAGAATAAAAATATTCTCGATGATTAAAGTTTCATTCTATTTTACCACGCAATGTCATATATTTCTTTGCATATTGTAGCATTTTATGTCAAAATAATTATAAGATTCTGATTTTAAATATTGGAGGGAATTTTCATGGGAGTATACGTTCTAACAGTCTTTGAAAAAGATGGTTCAAAAGCATTAGACGAATCATTCGAGGCGGCAACTGAAAAAGAAGCGAAAGCAAAAGGTGAATCTATCTTACAAGAAAAAGGATTGTATGAAAAAACACATCGCTGTACATCTACTGCAGGTAAGCTCGTTTTATTCCAGCGCTAAAAAAAGAAGCGTCATCCGCTTCTTTTTCACTCTACTATATCTTCGTCACACCACGTAAACACCACATCTAGAATACGATTACCGATACGTACGCGTTTATTCCATTTACCTGTTTGGATCTGATGTTGCAACTCTGCTTTCATCTTTTCCGTCCAGTCGTGAATCGTTTCACTACCGTCGTACGGATATACGCTCGGAAACTCTTTCTGCAGTAGATGCAAGCTCTCTGCATCAAAATGAAAATGGAAGAAGTAGTTTGCTGTAAGCGATGGTTCTTGTAATCGTAAAAAATGATCATCAATTTGCTTTCTATTTCGATAGAAAGTAAAGATATTCACTTTACCGCTCGTAATTTGGTCAATTTGAATTTCGTGCTTCTCTATAATCACGTCTTGTCCACCTCGTTGTATACTATCTTTAGTATATATGTCTTTTGCAACAAAGTTAACCATTTTCGCGCGAAATTCATTTCCTTCATTATATTACCTGTACCTCCATATGCAATCAGAATAAATAAAACAAAGTTGAAGGGGAGCGATCACATGTATTTCGGAAGCAAAGGTTGGTATGTAAAAGAACTTAAAAAATTAGGTATCCGTACTTATGAAGGTAAAAAACTAGAATCGTATCGTACGCATGTGTTGTCTAGTTTACTTGAGAGAATGAAGAGAGCTTCGGCTTAATAGAAAAGTAAAAAATAAAACGAATCCGAATAGTGGCATATAATAAAAAACACCTCCTAAATTCGCATACTAAGTATGCAAATTAAATGGAGGTGTTTTTATCAATCTCGCTTTTTCAGGGGCTCTTTAGTTTTCATAAAATATTTTTTGTTTCCGCTGAAACGGATAAGTTTTAATCTCAGCTGTATCTAAATTTTCATTGAATAAATGAATAGCTATAATTTGTCTACAATCGTAAGTATGGTAATAATATGTTCCAGACTCCATACACATTGCACTCGTATAGATGGTATTATCTAATGTTCCGTCTTCTGTTATTACTGCCCCTTTAGGGACCTCACAATTTGATAAGATATGAAAAATAGCAGATATCCCCTCTTCTTCGTTCTCTATACCTTGAATGTTTTGTTTTCCATATGCTGCCCGCACAAATCTTGATGGCGGGGTAAAATCTCCAGGAAGTCCCATCGTTCCTGAACCTTGGCCAAAAGCACTTAATGGTACATCTCCCCACTCCGTTGGCGCAAATGGCTGCGATTTAAGTCCAATATATTGTCTTAAATTTTGTAAATGCCAATTAAACTCCGGACTATTAGTCATCACTCCTAATGGATTGTCATACATTTTTAGTCCATCAGTTGTCGGCTCAAGTACAATACAATCTCCCCATTTATCTGCTAAAATCCAATGTAGCGGTGGGGTAATTCCTAAAACTGGTAATGGTATATCTATAAGGGAAATGTTATCAACAGATTTTTTTAACTCTTCAACAGAATTAAATTGCGTGAGGCTCCAAGCCACAAAATCAAATGGCGCTAAATTCGTTTTATGGTTATCTATACTGTTACTATAAGTAGCGAATCCCGGGAAATAGAGAGTGGCACACGTCATACCAGCTTCATTTACTCCGTCCGCCATAATGACCCTTCCTTCATGATTAATTCCCATTCCGACAACAGCCTTTTTCGCTCGGATAGTTTCACCAGTTATATTGTTCCACTGATAACGCCGAGGAATGATTATTACTTCCTGATTCATATCTAATGTGAAATCCATTGTTCTCGCAAAAAGATGTTGGAAATTTTTAGTTTGTAATGTCAAACTAGTACACATGAAGAAATCCCCCCATTTTATAGTTATATACACATTTTATAAAATTCTGATAAATACGTAAATTAAAAACCCTATTTATCACTAACAAAGTAACCACCCAAACTAAAAATGCTATAATAAACCCAATCAAACTAAGGGGGCAAATTACTTTGCTTGGAACATGCATTCAATTTCATAAGTTTGGCAATCCAAAAGACGTATTACAAGTTGAATATAAAAATATAGAACCACTAAAAGATAATGAAGTTTTCGTTCGTATGCTAGTTAGACCAATTAATCCATCTGACTTAATTCCAATAACCGGAGCGTACGCACATAGAATCCCTTTACCTAACATACCTGGTTATGAAGGTGTTGGTATTGTAGAAGATGTAGGAGCTTTTGTTTCTAGAGAGCTTATCGGTAAACGTGTGTTACCGTTACGCGGGCAAGGTACTTGGCAAGAATATGTGAAGACATCAGCTGATTTTGTAGTCCCTATTCCTGATTCCATTGATGATTTCACAGCGGCACAAATGTATATTAATCCCCTTACAGCGTGGGTTACTTGTACAGAAACGTTAAACTTACAGCGTAATGATGTTTTATTAGTGAATGCTTGTGGGTCCGCTATTGGACATCTATTTGCGCAGTTATCCCAAATTTTAAATTTCCGATTAATTGCCGTTACAAGAAATAATAAGCATACAGAAGAATTACTGCGCCTTGGTGCTGCATATGTAATTGATACTTCCACTGCCCCGCTTTATGAAACTGTTATGGGATTAACAAACGGGATTGGTGCGGATGCTGCGATTGATTCCATCGGAGGACCGGATGGAAATGAATTAGCTTTCTCCTTACGTCCAAACGGGCATTTTTTAACGATCGGTCTTCTATCAGGAATACAAGTGAACTGGGCCGAGATTGTCACGAAAGCAAAAGTACACGCAAACATATTTCATTTACGACATTGGAATAAAAATGTGTCAGCATATAAATGGCAGGAGACGTTTCGTCACTTAATTCGTCTAGTAGAAAATGAGCAATTACGTTTTATGAAAGTCCATTCTACATATGACTTAGCGGATGTGAAAGCGGCAGTTGATGTTGTGCAGTCCGCTGAGAAAACGAAAGGGTAACTAACTGTTACGATTTATTTAACCAATTATAACGAAAGTTAATTAAATATATCAGTAAGCCCT
>NZ_JASNGE010000064.1:0-10637 GCF_030164735.1 Bacillus sp. RB3 | reverse complement strand
GATGTTGATAAAAATTCTTGGTCTTACGGTGCAATTAGTGCATTAGAGGAAAATGGGGTTACAATTGGTACTGGAGGTAATATGTATTCTCCAAAAATGTTTGTAACACGTGAAGCGTATAGTCAGTTCTTATATAACTCTATTAATGCAGTTGAAAAAGAAACAAAACCAGAGCCAAAACCAGAGCCAAAGCCAAAGCCAGAGACAAAACCAGGGGTAACGCCAATAGGTATTCCCAATGCGTTAGTGACAGATGATTTTTTCTTTGATAGATATTCAATTGAAATTTCATCTGTAAGAGAGCAATCTATTTCTAAACAAGGTCAAAATCTTGTTACTGAAGTAAATAAGAAATATAATGCGAATTTCAGATATAGATATGTAGCATCAGAAATTGATCTATATACTCCTAATTTACCAAGAATGATTGACTCTCATGGTTCATTTTCGTTTGTTGGGAAGGATGAAGATAACTTCTATTTCATGTTTGTCGTTGACAAATCAACTGTTGAGCTAGCGAAAAACTGGATGCATATGATAAATCCGAATTTCACTCTTGATAAAGAGATTGATAGATTAGTAAATCCAAATCCAGAATTTAAAAAAGAAATTGATAGTTTTGTAAAAAATGATAAGGATTATATCAATCGTTTTGAAAAAGATAATCATAGCGTAGAATTAAATGTAAGTCCTCTACAGTGGGTAAAACCTGGGGAGTCTGTAGTTACTCTACATCCAGATTACTATGTATTAGGAATTTCTGTACAAGGAAAGTAATATTTAAGTAGTGTATTGATTTTTGTACAGTGAAGGATAGACAATATTAGGGCTTATTGATTTTTTGAAAAAGACCTACTGTTATTGAAGTGCACCCCAATTGTTAGACACATAATTAACAATTGGAGGTGTATTTTTTTATTTGCTTTAACTGTATAGATTTTTTAAACAATAGATACTATTTCATTTCTTCTGCTTTAACGATGGAGCACTCTCTTTTTCTCGTCAGCGTTTGAACCAACAATTAAAACATCTTAATGCCTTTAGCAAGGCTTGTAAAATTCCAAAAGTTCAACAGGAATATTATTTTTGTATGCTATACATGCTTTTGTATCACCACGCTGAATGGTCTTTTGGTCAATTAACAAAAGCGCAGCAAACGTATTTGCCTCTATCTCTAATTTATCAACGGAAAAGAATGTATTCTTACGCAGAAAAGGTGTATTTGCATGAGTATGTAGAACCGCGTGTCCTAATTCATGGGCACAAACAGTTCTCTGCATAGATGGAGATAAATTAGTATTAATAACAATGAAACGATTTCTTTTTTCATATTTATAAAAACCATTTATTTCTTCATGTAAATCCCATGTTAGTACATGTATTTTTAAGTAATCTGCAAGCTCATAGGGGTTTTTCGTGTTGTATTTGGTGCAAAGTTGTTGGACTAGATCTCTAATGACGAATTTCAATGTTTTCCCTCCTAAGCTTGCATCAGTTATCGTCTGGATTACGATATTTCTTAGGCACGTATTTTTTATTGATTACTTTTGTTTGTTTTACAATGTACTCCATCGCATCTAATAATGACTCTACCGCTTCTTGACTCATAGGTTCACCAGAGAACATTAAGCCATCTTCGCCTTGTAGATCTTTCTTTATTTCTTCCATTCTTTTTGCTATATCTTTCTCATCTTTTGGCGTTACTTGTTCGTTTGGTTCGCCTGTAACAGATCGACCAAGTAAATAGTCAGCTGAAACTGAAAAGCAATCAGCTAATTTAGTTAAAACATCATGTGGAGGGAACCTCTCTTCTGATTCGTAGTAACCTATCATTCTTTGGGATACGCCGATTTTTTCTGCCAGTTGTTTTTGAGTTAAATTCTCTTTTTTTCGTAAGGATTTTATTCTAAGTCCTATCACATCGTTCACCTCTCTAATTGAACTAATTGTTCTCTTTGAATTCATTTTAGCACAAAAAGTTCTTTTATGCATTGACAAAGAACAATTAGTTCTTTAATCTGTATTTAGAACTAATTGTTCTTATGGAGGTGTGATAATGGGAAATAAAATGTACGATCCGAAAAAAAACTTATATAAAGAAATTGCTAGCTATTGCGGAGTAACTGAACGCTATATTCGAATGATTGATCAAAAAGAAAGAACGCCATCAATGGAGACAGCTAGGAAGATTGCACAGTTTTTTGATAAGAGTGTAGATGATATTTTTTTTAGTAATAAATCGAACTTTAAGTTCTTTTTAACCGCACTTTGGTTTAAAAAGTGTAGAAAGTAGATTTTGTCATGGAGAAGTTAAGAGTTGCAATAAGTAAGTAAAAAAGGTTTGAAAATATGAGAGGTAGATAATATGGGGATTTTCCGAGTAAAAAAAGATAATAATTATTCCGTTATTAATAATACCGGTCTAAAGGATAAGAGGCTTTCTTGGAAGGCGAAAGGAATATTAGCTTACATACTTACACTTCCAGATGATTGGGTGTTTTATAGAGAAGAATTATCGCAACATGCAAAAGACGGTATTAATAGCTTAAGAGCTGGAATGCAGGAATTAAAAGAGTACGGATATATTAGAAGATTTCCTGTTAGAGATGAAAAAAACAAAATTGTTAGATGGGAGACAATTATTTACGAAATCCCAGTGGATGATTATCCACCAGTGGAAAACCCACCTGCTGGAAAACCTGTTGCTGGTAACCTACCGGTGGATAATCACAAGCTACTAAATACTAATATACAAAGTACGAAAGAACTAAATACTGATATACAAAATATAAATCATATTCATGATAATAAACAAAGTTTACTCTCAAAAAAATTAACAAATGAAGATTTTAAAATAAGTCATCAATTTTTGATGAAGAATAGAATTTCATTAAGTGAAATAGCAATTATAGAGCTTGGTGCATTTTGTGAATCATTAGGTAGTGAACTAATTGGGGAAGCAGTAAATAGATCAATTGATGAAAATGTACCAAAGTGGAGATATGTACGTGGGATTCTTAAAAATTGGGAAGCCAAAAAGGTAAAAACACTCAAGGATGTAGCTATGCTAGATGCACAGTTTGATCTTGGTAAGAATAAAAAACAATTTGGGTCAGGGAATACCAATCGAAATGAAATGGTACCAGAATGGTTACATGAAAAAGAAGATATTCCAGAAGAGCAGCCTATAAAAAATAATGAGTTAACTATTGAAGAAGAGCGTGAGAGATTAAAAACTTTATTAAAAAAATATAAATCATAATTAATATTTATAAATTTTATTAAATTGATAATAAGGTTAGCTTATCTTTGGTGATAAAAATAAAAGCAGCATTTAAATAAAGAAAAGTAGGGGGATTATTATATGTTTGACTGGCTCAAAGATTATCAGAAACTAGAAGAAGAAATTGCATATTTAGAATATAACTTAGACAAATCAAAAGCAGAATTAAAGCGCTGGACTAGTGGGGACTTGCAAAATGTACGATTAACTGCTGAATCGGAAGGGGCTAAAGTAGAAGATCGGATTGAAGCGATTGAATATGAATTAGGACATAAGATCAATGAAGTATTTGATTTAAAGATTTTAATTAATAAGTTTACAGGATTAGATCATCAAATTCTCAAAATGAAGTATGTTGATGGAATGACTTTAGAACAAATAGCGTTTGAATTACATTATAGTACAGGCTATATTCGTCGAAAACATGCTGAAATAAAAAAGATTGTCAAGTTTGTAGATGGGTTTTAATGTTACCTTTTTGTAGGATACATGCAGTGTACAGAAAGTATTGAAAAAGTGATTTATAGTAGTAATATAAGATTTCGACGAAAGGGCAACTATTTTTATGGTTGCTCTTTTTGTTGTGAAAGAAGGTGAGCAACATGAAGTAATTTTAAAAAATAATTTTCATTTAAGTGTTAGAGGTACTTAGTAGATTAAGAGTTTTATAGAAAAAATAATAGGAAAATAAGGAGAGATTTAGTAATGAGTATATTAGCTGCTTCAGTTAAAACAAAGAATCTGCCACAACAAGTGTTACGTTGGCAATCAATGGTAGAAAGTGAATGTTCAGCACAAGGTGTGTCTGAATTAGTTCCCTATGTACTTGGGATTATTATGGTGGAGAGTGGAGGAAACTCTGAAACAACACCTGATATTATGCAGTCCAGTGAATCACAAGGTTGGGCGATGAATACAATTAAAAATCCTAAAGATTCAATTTATTATGGAGTAAAGCATCTAAAAGGAGCTTTTGATGATGCAAAGAAAAATGGCATTACAGATTTAAGTGCCATTGTTCAATCATATAATTTTGGACGAGCTTACCTTCGCTGGTTAGCTTCTAACAATAAACAACATTCATTACCGGTGGCAGATCAGTATTCTAAAACGGTTGTTGCGCCATCACTTGGTAATACAACTGGTGCTATGGTCAAGTATAGTCAGCCTATTGCTGTTGCATATAATGGTGGCTATCGATATAAAAATGGAGGGAATTTCTTCTACTCTGAAATTGTTAAACAATATGTAGATTTTGATGAAGCTGGTAATAACAATAAACCAATACAACCGGTGGGCTTGGGGATTGCTGTAAATAAATATCCGAATAACGGTGGGATTAATCTATATAGCCAACCACAAGGAGGATATTTTACGAGGGTAATTTATGATAAAACACCGTACCTTATTATAGATGCAGCGTGGTATGAAAATCCTATGATTTGTCTAGGAAACGAGGCATGGGCTGCTCTGGAACATTTCGATGTGCAATGGTTTAGTGCTTATTCAAAATATCCCCCAGGCGGTGGTATTAACACATATGATGGTCCTAACGGAAATTATACAGGTTTTGTAGATGGATCTGCTCCATATAGAGTTTTTGGACGATTAAATGGTTATATAGATATTGGAAATAATACATGGGTAAAAGAAGAACATTTTAATGTTAAATAATGAAGGATAGCTTTTCGTTCTGTTCATCTTAAAATTTGAACAACTAAAATATATCCAAAAAATAATAAATATAGACAGTGAATGAAGGTGCTCATTTAAGTACCTTTTTTAAATGGTGTAAAAATAGAAAGGGAGACTAATATGACAAAATTTATTTATCCTACAGATACAACGAGAGTAACAAGTGGTTTTAGAGGCAGCAGACCAGATCACCATGGGATAGACCTTGCTGAAGCAGGTTATCACCCTATTTATGCAGCGGCTAGCGGTCAAGTTAGTCGTTCTTATTTTTCATCTAGTTATGGTGAATGTATTATGATTGTGCATACAATTGATGGAGTTACATGGGAAACTGTATACGCTCATATGCGTAGTGGTTCTCGAACAGTAAACGAAGGTGATTATGTTTCACAAGGACAAACTATTGGAGTTATGGGAAATACGGGGGATTCTAGTGGCCAACACTTACATTTTGAATTGCATAAAGGACGTTGGAATGCGAGTAAAAGTAATGCTGTGAATCCGTTAGATCACTTGGGTAAAGATAGTGGTGGTAACAATACTGATAAACCAATTCAACCAGTAGGTCTGGGGATTGCTGTAAATAAATATCCGAATAACGGGGGAATTAATCTATATAGCCAACCACAAGGAGGACATTTTACGAGGGTAATTTATGATAAAACACCGTATCTTATTATAGATGCAGCGTGGTATGAAAATCCTATGATTTGTCTTGGAAACGAGGCATGGGCTGCCTTGGAACACTTCGATGTGCAATGGTTTAATGCTTATTCAAAATATCCCCCAGGCGGTGGTATTAACACATATGATGGTCCTAACGGTAATTATACAGGTTTTGTAGATGGATCTGTTCCATATAGAGTTTTTGGACGACTAAATGGTTATATTGATATTGGAAATAATGCATGGGTAAAAGAAGAACACTTTAATGTGAGATAGTATTTTGAAATCTATAAATATCAAATTAAATGGAAGAAGCAGTGTGATACTTTTTTATGAATTCGTTTAAAACGATGGTGTAGGAGTGTAGAGAGGAATTAAAGGAAGAGCAACTGATAAACAGTTGCTCTTTTTCTTTTTTAGCAGGTGAAGACAAGGAATTTATTAGAGAAAATGCTGGCCGTATGGAGATTAGGTTACTAGATGTACTAAATAATGCAGTGAGAATTTTAGTAATAAAAACGAGAGAATAAAAAGGAGATGTTCAGTAATGGAGATTAGAAAAAAATTAGTGGATTCAAGTAAATATGCTATAAAATGTCCCAATGTAATGAAGCCAGAATTCATCACAGTACATAATACGTACAATGATGCATCAGCTGAAAATGAAATTTGTTATATGATTGGAAATAATAATGCAGTTTCGTTCCATGTTGCAGTAGATGACAAAGAAGCAGTACAAGGTATTCCGTTTGATCGTAATGCTTGGCATGCTGGTGATGGTAACGGAAATGGTAATCGTAAATCCATCGGAGTGGAAATTTGCTATTCTTTAAGCGGTGGGGATAGATATTATAAGGCGGAAGATAATGCAGCAATTGTTATAGCTCAGTTAATGAAACAATTCAACATTCCAATTAGTAATGTACGTACACATAAATCGTGGAGTGGGAAACATTGTCCACACCGTATGCTTGACGAGGGAAGATTGGATCAATTCATTGAGAAGGTAAATAAAGCATTTAACAACAATAATAATAAACCAATACAGCCAGTAGGTCTGGGGATTGCTGTAAATAAATATCCGAATAATGGAGGGATTAATTTATATAGCCAACCGCAAGGAGGATATTTTACGAGGGTAATTTATGATAAAACACCGTATCTTATTATAGATGCAGCGTGGTATGAAAATCCTATGATTTGTCTAGGAAACGAGGCATGGGCTGCTCTGGAACATTTTGATGTGCAATGGTTTAGTGCTTATTCAAAATATCCACCAGGCGGTGGTATTAACACATATGATGGTCCTAACGGAAATTATACAGGTTTTGTAGACGGGTCTGTTCCATATAGAATTTTGGCACGAAAAGATGGTTATTTGGCGATTGGAAATAATGCATGGGTAAAAGAAGAACATTTTGATGTGAGATAAGGTTAAAGAATTAGAGTCACTCGTATGAGTGGCTATTTAATTTTTGGATTGGAGTATGATTGGAAATAGAAAATGTCAGTAGTGTTCTATACTAAGTTGTTTTTATGTATCGATTCAAGAATAAAAGGAGTAGTTTAGTGCGTGATTTGTTTATGTTGAATTAAATAAGAAGTGGGAAAGAGGTGGCAAAATGGATAGTTTACAAGAGGTGAAAGGTGATATTCAGGAAATAAGGCAAGATATTAAGGATATACGATTAGAGATTAGAAGTTTAGAAATGCGGACAACAGGTAATGAAAAGGATATTATTAATATCAATAAGCAATTAGATAAAATCAGTGCTAATACAACTTGGATCCTACGCCTTATTATTGGTGGACTAATTGGAGCTGCTCTTACCTTCTTTTTGAAAGGAGGAGGTATGTAATGATTGAAATTACAGCAATGATTGGGGTTGTTGTAGGAATTTCACAAATTGCAAAAACAACTGGACTGCAAACAAAATATATTCCGTTATTTAATTTAACACTTGGCATTACGCTAGGTGTTTTATTTTTGTCTCAAGATATTAAAATGAATTTATTTCAAGGAATGATTATCGGATTGTCAGCTAGTGGATTATTTGACCATACAAAAATTATAAAAAGGGATGCCGATAGAAAATGAAAAAGAAATATAAGCATATTTTATCTATAGTTGTTGCAATGATTTTAGTAGTATCAATTGGAACAAACGCACTTGCTGATAGAACGCTACTTATTCCTGATTTACCAAAACAACCATACCGTTATGGTATAGGAGCTTATGAAGGTGTTGTGGCACATTCTACAGCTACCCCAGAGGCGCCAGCAATTAATATTCAAAAATATGAGTCTCGTACATGGCGTTCAGCGTTTGTTCACTACGCAGTGGATTGGGATGAAAAGATTCAAATTGCATCTACAAAACATCAGGCATGGGGGGCAGGTCCAGCAGCAAATGCTAGATTTGTTCATGTTGAATTGTGTGAGACAAGTGATCCATTGAAATTTAAACGTTCATATGAAAAATATATAGAATTAATTGGGAAAATCTTGCGAGAACGAAATATTCATCCCTCTAAAGGATTATGGACACATAGGGATATTACGTATAAATTAGGTGGGACAGACCATGAAGATCCACTAGATTATCTTCGTAGTCATGGCGTATCTGAGGCTAAGTTCCGAGCAGACGTGTTAAAGGTTTATAACGGGAGCACGGTTACAGTGGATACCAAACCACAAAAAACAAATGAAATATCTGGTACAGTAGAGTCAAATGGTATTGCATATATTGAAGGATACAATGTAAATCTCCGCTTTGGACCATCAACAGAAAATAGTATTATTCGTAAGCTACAAAAAGGTGAGGCTTATAAAGTATGGAATAAATTAGGGAACTGGTTACATTTTGGTGGTAACCAATGGATTTATTATAATTCTTCATATATTCGTTGCCAAGGCAATGAACCTGCTACAGTAATTGGTAAAAGGGTTATTTCAAAAGTAAATAATTTACGTTTCTATGATTCTCCATCTTGGCAGGATAAAGATGTTGCCGGTACTGTAGATATGGGTTTAGGATTTATTATTGATACAAAGGTAATTGTAAATAATTCACCACAATATAGAGTGCACAATAGTAAAGGTAAAACATATTATATAACAGCAAACGAAGCCTATGTGTATGTGAAGTGAAAGAGAGGATCTGCTCTACTATGGGGAGATCCTCTTTTTTATGTATCATATATAAATTAGGTTTAATGGTGAAAAGAGAAGGCTATGAATGATTTTTGGTTTGGAAAAATATTCTTGATATAAAAATAATATAGTGTTATATTAGAATTTAGTGATGTATTTTGAAAATGAGTTTTTGACATGATATAGATTTACTTAAAGATGTCGATTTTGGGAAAACAGAAGGTAAGGTATTAGGTAAAGAGACATAGTGTTTATAATGGGCGTTAATCCTGTATTATAATTTAGGAGAAATATATCAAGTAAGGAGTTTTTTTATGCCGAAATGGGCTAAGTGGATTGCCATGTTTGTGATTTTTATCTGTAGTATTTTAACTATCGACGCTCTTATTGGTAGCAAAAAAGGTATAAAGGTCATTACAGCAGCAGTTGAGGAATTAACCGCAGATGAAAAAAATATAGGAAATCAAAAAGAAATAAAGCAAAGAGCCGAAACAAGTGATTATAAACATTTAGACAAGCAGCATTATGCGTGGGTAATGGATGATTATTTAAAGGACCTATCTGATGTGGCGAACCGATTTAGCATTTTAGAGGCTGATGCAGAAATTAAGGGTACTATAAACAAATCATGGGTTTCAGATGTAGGCGATGTTTTCTATAAAATGTCTTATCTCATCTCTAGTGTACGATATGTAGAACCCCCAACAGAACTAAAGGGTCTACATTCATCTATTTTAAAGGCGATGGATAACTTGCAATTTGTTATAGACAATTATGGAGATGCTGCGAGCCAAACAGATTTAGCGAAATTAGGAAAATGTTTAAAATCGTTAAGAAGTGCTAGGGATACAATAGACGAGGTCCGTAGTGAATTATCCACTTATGAATAATTATCATAAAAACCAATTAGTATTACAGAACATCCTCAAAAGTATAAATGAAGTTTAGCGTTTTCTTTACGGTTAAGGAAACAGTAATCTCAAAGGTTTCAATTCTAATGCTTGGTACATGAAAGAGGATAACAAGCAAGGAATGGAAAGCGAAAGATTAAAGCTGTTGAGTTCATGGACAAGGCTGGCATGAAGAAAGCGACATTTTACAAGAAAATGAGCGATGAAAATCAGTTCAAGCATAAATAACAGGCTTTATCCTTTAAATACTAGAGTTTTAAAGGGAACAGGTCCAAGTACTACAGCTTCATATTTGGTGAACAATAATCAAAAATACATTCCTGAAAATAAGACTGGGAATAATCAACTTTCTGAAAAAAATATAGAACAATATATTAATAACAAATATAATTCAATTAACTCACAAGGTCTCTCTATATTTGAATTTCTTAAAATGTTATTGGATAAAGGTGTACCTATGTCGATAATAACAGAAATATTAGTGGGATTTGTAGAGGGGCACAATAAGAAGATTGAAGAATCGGAGAAAGAAGTAGAAAAAGGATTAGAGAAAGAATTAGATAAAGGATTAGAAGAAGGAATAGTGAATGCTCAAAAACAATAATAATTTTTAGTGAAGAGTAGTTCTATGAAAACATAGAAAATAAATTTTATCATTTTAGCCAAGAAGACTCCTTCCTCAAGGAGCGTGGAGGGGCACAGCCCAGTGAGTAGGTGGGAGATGAATTGGCTTCGAACAAGGGATGGCAATTCATCTTAATTGTTCGACATACAGGAAGTGTTACTCCACTACCTGTCGAATGTACGTTTGGCGTATAATAGTCATATACCGAAATGGAGGTGAATCAAATCATGATTAATAAAGCCTATAAGTTTCGTATCTATCCAAATCAGGTACAAGCAATTCTAATCAACAAAACGATTGGGTG
>NZ_JASNGE010000063.1:0-10929 GCF_030164735.1 Bacillus sp. RB3 | reverse complement strand
GAGGAATATAATATTAAATTAATATGGTAGATGTAATTTTCAAATAAAGAGAATAGCTGAAACATCAATGACTTAAGTGAACCGCACCTCAAATGTATTAGATAGTTATCTAATACTTGGAGATGCGGTTTTATTATTTTGGGGTAACTAGTTCTATTAGCATAATAGCGATGTGCTAGTTCTAAAAACTCAAGAAAGCTTTAGAATACTATTATAGTTGGTCAAGAACATGAACTAGACATCTAATTATTTCAGAGGATTTCTCGATTTGCTCTGGATCAAAATCTGAAAGGTTCGCATTAAGAATATGTTTTAGTTTTTTCTCTCTTTCTAAGTGACAATTTAAACCACTAGGCGTAAGTTGGACATTGACAACTCTCCGGTCGTTATTTGAACGAACACGCTCAACGTAACCAGCCTGTTGTAATCCATTGATTAATTGAGTAATGCCAGCGGCGGTAGTTTCTGCTCGATCAGCTAATTCTTTGACTGACAATTCGCCTTCTTCAGCTAATACTTTAAGGGTTCGAGCATGGACCATTGAAACTGCCCCTAATGTACGAGTAGCTCGCCCTCTTAAACGTCCATCGGCTGCAGTCAGACTATATATAGCCTGACTAAGTTCGTCTATCGCAGTTAACTTATTTGAAGAATTTTTCATAACATCACCATTTTCCCATTAACTAAGTACTTAATTATATGGAGTTAACATTAACATATGAAAAAGAGTAGAGTCAAATTAAGTAGAGACTGGCTATTCATTTTCCAAGCAATATTATATATCCTCACCTTAAATCATCAATAAAATAATAAGACGACGTGGTTTGTAGTCTTGACAAAAGTACATATTATACTTCATTATTTTGATTAAGTACTTAATTATTAAGTACTTAATCAAAAGCGTAAAGGATGATTATTATGACTCAACGTTCACAATCTCAAGGATGGGCTTTAGATATAGCCCTTGCACTTGGTGGGTTTGATGCTTTGCATCCTGAAGCAAAGGCAACTATGGAACAGTTAGGACACGATCACACTGATTTTGATAAAGTTTTTTCTCAAGTAAAGAGTGGAGCAATGATACCAAAAGCATGGGCGACGGTTGCTTCTCAGGCTCAAGAACGTGCAAAACATTATGAACAAAAAGGATTCACTGTTACTGCTCGTGATCTATATCAGCGAGCTGCTGTTATGTGGGGACGTGCACAATATTCATATTTTAATGATGATCCACGAAAATTGGCATTTCGAGAACGTTGTAACGAATGTGTGGCAGCTATTTCATCACTTGGAGGAGGAACAGTACAACGTATAGTACTAGAATTTGAAGGCAAACAGATATATGCACTACTTCATTTGCCCTCAGGTGAAGTTCAGAATGCACCAGGAGTAATATTAGGTCCAGGTATGGATATGATTAAGGAAGACTATATACAAATTGCACAACGTTATTATACGTCTCGTGGTATTGTAGCTCTATCAATTGAAGGACCGGGTCAAGGTGAATCTGTATCTGAAGGTCTAAAAGTTGATTTGACTAATTACGAACGCGCCGTTAGTTGTTATATCGATTTCCTATCAAAACGACCTGAGGTTGATTCAAAGCGTATTGGATTTTTTGGTATCAGTATGAGCGGGTATTGGGGGATGCGAGCTGCTGCGAGTGATAATCGTATAAAGGCTATAGCAACTTTTGAAGGTGTATATGGTGAATTTGATACCATCTTTAACAGAGCGCAGCCGAGTTTCAAAGCAAATTTTATGTACATGTCTGGTTACACGGATGAAGTTGCTTTTGAAAACGAGTTGAGTAGCCAGATGAACCTGTGGAAATTGGCGCCAAAGATTACTTGTCCAGTCTTCATGGGAATAGGAGAATTTGATGAACTTACCCGTTTGGAAGAAGCATTAAGTCTTTATGAGTTTGTAGAAGCACCAAAGGAGATATGCGTCTATGAGAATGAATTTCACCCGCTTGGTGGAGTAGCTGCAGAAATTTTTCGTTTTGGTGCAGAGTGGGTGGAACTTGCACTTGAAGGAAACTTTAAAGCTAACCATGATGAGCGTTATTACATGCATCGTGATGGGGGTGTTACTGAAGGGACAGCTTTTCCAACTTATTGGCTTGGTGCCCAGCCGGCGGAAATTAAAGCACGCAAAAAGTGTAATAAATTAAACGCTTGTAATAATTAACAAATTTATACTGATTAAAAAAGAAAACAACAAAAATAGTATGTAGCTTTTTTACACTATTTTTGTTGTTTTCTTCAAATTTTTAGACTCCTGATAATTATGGACATTGATGAGGATATTCAAAGTGCGGAAGACTTCGAATCGCTGAAAAACACGGAGGAAAGTTACAGGAAATGTTAAGGGATTTATTATTTATAATTAAAGTTGGTGCTACTTCTTTATTGCATTAGATAGCAATGTAATTTATAATACGTTCAAATGATTAAATTCTTAAACGGAAGGTAATGTTAGCGAAATGAACTGTAATGATAAAGTAATGCATATTTTAGAAAATTTAAGACCATGTTTCCAAGGGTTGGGAGATCCAACTCGTCAGCAAATTGTATCGCTTTTAATTGATAAAGATAGCTTGAATGTGACGCAAATTGCGGAGCATATTCCCATGTCAAGACCTACTGTATCTCATCATTTGAAAATATTGAAACAATCAGGGTTACTTCGAGTTCAGAAAAAAGGCACTGAAATGTATTATTGTCTTGAATTTAATGAAACAATAAATCTTTTAAAAGAACTTGTTTCTTTAGTTGAAGATGAATGTAAGAATTAGGTACTCATTTATAGTTTAGGGACACCTTTTGTCCCTTTTTTTAGCGACATTATGTTAAAACGTTTAAGTTTTTAAACATTTAAACTTATGATCTCACACTAATTAAAATGGAGGTTTCAGATGAATAAGAAAACAGTATTAATTGTTGGTGGGTATGGTGTTGTTGGTAGTCAAATTGCTCAAATTTTACATGATCGACATCCTGATTTGGAAATTAGATTAGGAGGAAGAACTTTAGGGAAAGTGTTACCTTTTGAATCAGATAGAGTAAAAATAGTCACTGTAGACAACACAACAGATGATCCGTTAAGAAATTTGGATGATAATTTCACATTAGTTGTTAATGCGGTTAATGACCCGCAAGATAGACTACTTCTATCTGCAGTTCAAAAAAAAATTCCATTGGTTGACATTACTCGTTGGACTGAACGTTTTAAGAGTTCTATTGATCGATTAAAAAATGTTGAGGTCCAATCCCCTGTTGTATTAGCTTCAGGGTGGATGGGAGGGACAGCAGCTCTTTTTGCTAAAATGTATTCAAAAGAACTTCAAGACGTTACGGTTGATATCAACGCACTATATTCTCTTCAAGACAAAGCAGGACCAAATTCAACAGCATATATGGACCGGTTAACGATTCCATTTGAAGTCAAAGCTCGAGAAGGAATGCGACAGGCTTATCCAATGACTGATCCAATCAAAGTCCGCTTTCCCAACGGTTATATAACCAAATGTTATCGTTTGGATACTCCTGATCACGTAACCCTGCCAGAATCAATTCATGCTGTTTCGACTAACTTCCGGATTGCTTTTGATAGTAAAATATCTACATATGGACTGGTTTCTCTGGTGAATACAGGAATTTGGAAACTAATCAGTGGAGAAAAATTTAATGACTTACGAAAAAAAATTCTTTATAAACCCGGAAGTGGAAGTGCACATAACATAGTTATTCACCTTAAAGGTTATGATGCTAATGGTGTATTGCATAGACGATGTGTGAACATATCAGATCCGTTAGGACAGACACATCTTACTGCTTTAGGAGCAGCTGTCCAAGCAGAGAATATTTTACAAACATCTGATATTGTGGTTCCGGATGCTAAAATTTACTTTCCGGAAAATTTATTAGATTTGGGTATGAATGCATCTGTAATTTTAGATTTTTATAGGGAATATGGGGTTAATATTACGAAAGAAAATATATAAAAGGTATCGTTCTATTCGTGGTAGTACACATATGGCTATCAAGCAAAGAAGAGCAAATACCCCGAATAACTTAATGGCAGTTTAGTTTAATAAGAACCAATGGTAAAATGATGAGAATTAATTATGCTATGGGGCTGGTCAGTTGTAATTTTATAAAGGAGTTGCGAAAAGTTGAAATATCGCAAAGCAAATATCGATGATATTGATAAATTGGTCGAGTTAAGAAAAAAGCAATTAGTTGATGAGGGGATAGAACCTAATATAGATATTGGTAGAGAACTATATGCTTCCTTTAAAAATAAACTAAGTGAAGGTACTTTAATTCAATGGCTAGTGGAAGATAATGAAGAAACTATAGCTTGTGGTGCAGTAATTTTTTATGAATTTCCACCTTGTTACACCAATAAGACTGGAAAAAAGGCTTATATCACAAATATGTATACTAATGAAAATTATCGTGGGCAAGGAATCGCAACAAAGCTGTTAACTAAATTAGTTGATGAAGTTAAGATTTCAGGTATCTCACAAATATGGCTTGGGGCTTCAAAAATGGGTAGACCAGTGTATAAAAAGTTTGGTTTTATGGAAACTGATGCATTTCTAGAGTTAGGGTGTTTGTGCCCATCCACCGAAAAAGGGGAATAAGACAAGATATTCCAATGTGGAAAAGTAACTCTAAAATCAACCTTTATTGTATATTTTGGAGTTACTTGACGTTTACTTTTCTACGGAAAGTTGACACTTTTATCCTATGCCTAAAGGCGGATTGAATTCCTGCATAGGCTTTCCAGTATCACTGAATTTGTAAAGAAAAGTTGTGAACAATTGAAAAAATAATGGCTGAAATAATGAAAGGTGAGAAGGAGTATATTTCTAATAAGCGAAATATTATATTGTGATGTTTTATCCTAAATTATTTGTAAAGGTGGATACATAATGACAGTAAAGAAGCTTTATTTCCTCCCAGCAGGTCGTTGTATGTTGGATCATTCTTCAGTTAATAGTACACTTACACCGGGTAAACTACTAAACTTACCTGTTTGGTGCTATCTTTTGGACACAGAAGAGGGACTTATTTTAGTAGATACAGGTATGCCAGAAAGTGCTCTTAATAATGAGAATCTTTTTAAAGGTACATTTGTTGAAGGACAAGTTTTACCTAAAATGAATGAGAACGATAGGATCATAAATATTTTAAAGCGTGCCGGATATGAGCCAGATGATCTTCTTTATATCATTAGTTCTCACTTGCATTTTGATCATGCAGGAGGAAATGGCGTTTTTACAAATACACCAATTATTGTGCAGCGTGCTGAATATGAGGTAGCACTCCACAGAGAGGAATATTTGAAAGAATGTATATTGCCGAATTTAAACTATAAAATCATTGAAGGGGATTATGAAGTAGTGCCAGGTGTGCAATTAATATATACACCGGGACATACGCCAGGGCATCAGTCATTATTAATTGAGACGGAAAGATCAGGTCCAGTGTTGCTAACTATTGATGCATCATATACGAAAGAAAACTTTGAAGATGAAGTACCGTTTGCTGGATTTGATTCGGATTTAGCTTTATCTTCAATAAAACGTTTAAAAGATGTTGTTAAGAAAGAAAATCCGATTATTTTCTTTGGACATGATATGGAGCAAGAAAAGGGCTGTAAAGTGTTCCCAGATTATTTGTGATATAGCATATAAAAGCCATGGGCTCGTTTGAGGTGACCCCCGAAGGTTAGCTCATGACTTTTTGTTTTGGGGTGTTATAAAATTCTTAAGTTGATGGGCATGGGGTAATAATATGAATTGGAGGTTCCTTTCTAAGAGTAGGGAGTCTCTTTGATCTTGCTACCAATAATCAAATGATATGTTAATTAGATTTGATTATTGTATGCATCGTCTTTTCTTCAATAAATATTAAGTGATAAACTTCATATGTAGTATATAAGGAGATTATCTCATGGGTTATTTGCAAATATTAGATGGGGAGTATTTGACACCTACATAACCTAAGAATTTAGATAAAAATGAGGTTCCAATTTGGTCTACTACATTATCTGAATTAAAGGTAGCTACGCAAAATGGAAGTATTCCTGATCTTGTACAAAAAGGTGTGGTAGCCCGAGAAGGAAATGGACTTGCTCCTGGTGATGATACATTTTATGTAATGTTCACATTTGTAGATAGCGGTGAAGACCAAAATGTATTTCAAGGAGATGCATTGAAATTAAATTGGACTTTTAATTCCATGCAAGCAAGCGGTGAAGAAAAGTAAGAGTAGTAATTTGCATACTATATGTTTGAGACGTATAGTATACGAATGATGAGACTTTTTTATCCATAAAGAAAAGACACCCTAAGGTGCTATCCTCTCACTTGAACCATCTTAAAATTAAGATGGTTCAAGTGAAAAGAAGTATAAAGTATTAATAGGGATGCAAATTTCAAAATAAAAAATACGTTAAGTAAACTTTCATTCGAAAATTCACATTAAGCAATAACGTTTAAAAAGTAAGTTTATAAAAAATAATAAGATGTTTATAAATGTAAAACCTACAGGAACTTTTCCTGTGGGTTTTTTAAGTAGTTTTTACGAAATTATGAGTGTTTTTTATTTTGTATTTCAATAAGTTCATCTTGTACCATTTTTATATAATATTCTTTTTCTGTTAGTTCAAATATAAATAATGCTTTTTTCCAGTTATAAACAACATCTTCTACATTGTGTTGTTTAATCTTTAATAAACACTGACCTTTTAAATAGAATAGTTCACCTAATAGGTATAAAGTATTTAGATTAATTGCTAATTTGATGCCCCTATCAATGTATTTTATTGCCTCTTCATGTTGATATGTGAAGTCTAAACTTTTTGCTAAATTGAAAATGATTTTTAATTTAATTTCTTTATCTCTAGGAAAATCTAACTTATTAAAATTAGTTAAACATCTTTTTAATATCGTAATACTTTTTTCATATTCTTTATTTTCCCCATGAAATATAGCCATTGTCTGCATAATATGTATTTCTCTTTCTGATAAAAAATCAGAATTGGTTAAAGTTAGTTTTAACGCATGATTTAAAAGAGTTAAAGCGGTTTTTGTTGATCTATTTACCTCAAATATAGCAATTGCTTCATGCCATATTAGAAATTGTTTCTCTTCGTTTGTTTGAAAATCATTCAAGTTTTTCTCTTTTTTTACTATTTCATAAAGTTCTTTGTATTGTTTTTGTTTTAAGCAATCTTTTATTACGTATTTTACATTTTCTACATATTTTAATCTTTTGTTTTGAGTTAGTGCAAATATATGATTCGGATCAATGCCAAGTCTTTCTGATAATTGATATAACAATATGCTAGATGGATAAATCACACCTTTTTCGATCTTGCTAATTTGACTTTGTGAACATATTCCATGACACAATTCGGATTGTGATATGTTTTTTTTTATTCTAAGTTCTTTAATGGTAATACCCAAATCGTTAAATTCCATTTTTTCACCTACTATTTAGGACTGTATTAGTATAAGAGCTTTCTCTAACTTTTAATGTAATGTAAAATTAATATATTTACAATTATTATTTGTTTTAAAGGAATTACCGTTTCCATAGGATGGTGAGGCTTTTATTATGTACAAAAAAAGACACCCTAAGGTGCCTTCCTCCGACTTGAACCACGTTCATTTAGTATAAACTTATCCGTATTATCCCTTTGTTATACGTGTAAACACACCCTATAAAACAGAATCGTCTATATACACCAGATTGTTAGTTTACAAAGTACAAGAGATTTGAGATCAGTATTAGAGTGACGCGACACCTTCCATAATGATTGGTATGTTACGTCTTTCAAAAGAATCTGCTTTATAGAATGTATCCACGTTTATTATTTTACTATATATAAAATTCATTCGGTGTATTTTTTCCAGATATGTATAATTGCATAAAGTTGATGGGAAAATCAGAGTATAATTTGGATTGTGTAATAAAGATAAGGCCCACCTACGGAAATAGGTGGGTTTTTGTTGGGTATTACTATCTCATTGCACACAAGGGAATTTCTATTAAAATCATAGCATATTTTTATAGCTCTTATATTGAGAAATAAAGAAAAGACACCCAAATAAGAGTGTCTTTTCCCATAGTATTTTAGCAGAAGCAACTGCATCCAATAATGATTAAAAGTATAAAGAGTACAACGAGTAAAGCAAAAACGTACTATTCTACATTATCTGAATTAAAGGTAGCTACGCAAAATGGAAGTATTCCTGACCTTGTAAAGAAAGGTATTGTAGATCGAGAAGGAAATGGATTTACTCCAGGTGATGATGATACATTTTATGTAATGTTCACATTCGTAGATAGCGGTGAAGACCATAATGTATTTCAGGGGAGATGCATTGAAATTACATTGGGCGTTTAATTCCATGCAAGCAAGCGGTGAAGAAAAGTAAGTGTAATAATTTGTATACCCTATGTTTAAAACTGTAACAAGAAGCATAAGATGGCCGTTTTGATCAACTTATTCCTGTTTAGTTTGCGGCCAACGTATGCTTCTAATATGTATACAACAAAAATAACAACTAGCGCCTCGTAAGAGGTGCTAGTTGACGTGAAATTCGTTATTGATACTGAAAAAGGATCTTTTTTTAAAAAAAATCTGGCCCATTTCTATATTAAGTGTAGTTTTTTCTATACTTAATTAATTTTATATACTGAAATAAATTATTTGTTAAATTTTTTTATCTACCACCAAATCCAGGTTGCATAGGGGCAACTTGGGGGAACATGACCCCACCACCAGCACCACCAGGTGAAAGTTGAGAAGCTGCAACTGGCGCTAATCCAAGACTAACATTTCCACCAACTACATTAGGGAATACAATTGTAACCACTTCGTTCCCCATTTGATTAAAAGCTACTCTAAAAATAAAAACACGCGTTCCTGCTTGAAGTTGTTGACCATTAGGTAAAATAACAGACTGAGGAAGAATATGAAACTGACCTACTAAATTTACAAATGATTGTTGTCTAGGATTATTTGTATAATCATATGAGTATTCATCATAATTTTGTTGATACATAAACTTTCAGCTTCTTTCTATTTTAAATTTTAATGGTTATATAAACCTATATATTCATTGGGCTTTTTTATAGTAACTAGACAATAATACTAATTTTAATAAAGAGGTTTCGCCAATAAAATATGAATTTCGTATGTTAAGAAAGCTTCTTAAACGACTGTTCTTGGTTTTTATTAAGAAATCTTTGTTATATCAGGGGTTAAAAGCAATCATTTTCTTTATATCCTTTAATCTGTATGTATGAAATTTATCATAAAATAATGGCCAGCTTATGGGTTAATAATTAATACATGACCAACGTATGCTTTCGACCCCGTTGAATAATTAGGTAATCATCTACAAAAAGAAATGTTTTTTGGCCAATTTATGGGTAAAGTGACAAAAACGTATAGTATACAATTAAAAGAACTTTTTCAAAATTTGAGGAGTTTATCGTGAATGGTAAAGCTCTTCATAAATATATGGGTGAGAAAACTGATGACAATTTCTCTTTTAAAATACATCGTAAAATATATTTTACGATGTATTTTGTTGTATGTTGGAGAGTGGAGAGTATAGGAATATTAAATAATTGTTCAGCTTTTGAGATGCCTTGAGGGAATTTAGCACCTTACGCTAGCTTTGCTGCTTTCCTGGCCCCTTTAGCCTCCAGAAGTCCTAATCTAGTTATGTATTGGGGAAACGGTGAAGAAATAGAATCTTTAGTTGATAGTGAATTTTTATCTTAATGTGGAAGAAAAACAGTTTTGGAAGGTGCTCAATTTTATACCATATTCATTGGCAAGGGAGAGAAAAGAAGTAAACAATCATGAATGAAAAGGGGGAATATACTATATTACGACAAATGAAGCCTTTGAATATGTAAAGTAGAAAAAGTAAAAGATCACCTGTAAAGGGCGGTTGAAAATTGGTCTTACTATTTATTTTTTAAAGCTTTTTTTAAAAGTGTAACTATTTGTACTAGCTTATTCTATAAGAGTGAGGTTTAAAGCAAGAAAATAAATTTCGGTATTATGTGTAATGAATTCTTCTTTTTCATGAACGGATAAACCACTTTGTATGATAGCTGTAATAATAAAACTACTATTTTATCGGAATACATTTCCAAATGATCTATTACCATCAATTTAATATTTTTCAAGTTTCCCAAAAACTGAAGTAATTACTAAAGTCTTTATAAGGAAATAGAAAGCTTTTTAATTCTTGACTAATATCTTCTAGATTCCCATATATATTATCTGTTGCTAAATTAATTTCCTCATTAAAATTATATAGCTGTTCATCTACATAACTGAATCCCTCACAGCAATTATTATGTATCAAATTAGATATAAATGGTTTTATTTTCAATACATTTTCTTCATTTAGAATAAATTTATCCCATAACAGTCCCAGTATTATTTTTACAGGTAATTTTTTATCATACGTTCCTTTTATGTTTTTTAATTTAGGTACGATGTCAACCAACTTATCATTACTAGATAGAGAAACTTCTATAATTTCAATAGAAGGGCTATCTAATGCTTCAATTGTCTGATCAGCCCAATCAATTATTTCAGTTTTTGAAAATAAACCAATTTGTAACCCTATACTCAGAACCTCAGCTATTATTTTTATGTTATCCATATATGCAACTCCTTAGATTTTCTGATAATTATACATCGTAGTAACCTAAATTTCAAAAGGTTGTTGCTAGTATGCAGTAACTAAAGGGATTTTTAAACCTAGGATTTCTCCATATTGTTATCAAGCTAAAAATTGAACTAATCACCACTTAACGTCCTAACGGACTGTTTGAAGTGGGAGATTCCTGCGAACACCGATGTATCCATCAGTTA
>NZ_JASNGE010000062.1:0-10977 GCF_030164735.1 Bacillus sp. RB3 | reverse complement strand
GACTTTGCATCTAATCTAGTAGCAGAAGCTACCCTGTGGGAATGCGACTTCTTGTCGCACCATAATTCTCGATATTGGAAGTTGATTAATATCAGTTCATTTGTTTTTCGAAAGGAGTTATTTTGTTCGTTCAAAGATAATATCAAAGTAATTCGCGTACCCCATAGTTGGTGGCGCAAATAGTTGATTTTATAGGGGGAAAACCTGTAACTAAAGCCTAACATAGGTGTTTTTGTTTAAATTTTGCTTAATTCTCACTAGTAATTAACTAAAAATTTAGAAATCGTTATATAATGAATTTAATTTAAAATTAGGAGTGATTAAATTGCCAGATATGATAAACCTCGTTCTTTTCATCATTATAGCGAGGTGTTAAAACTTCTAATAGAAAGCATATTCGATTAAGAAAGAAGGGGTAGTTATGAAAACTAGTGAAGAAACGCATTGGCAAAGGTTTAAACGTAAGAGTAAATCCCCGAAAGAGTGGTTAAAGAAAGTATACGAATTTTTTATTAATGAACACGTATGGGATGCTATCTTTAAAGTGTTCCTTAAACTAGTATGGGCAGTAAAAGGTATGGGGAAAAGCTTGAAACGGGTAATAGAAAACATATTCAATTAAATTCTATTCTTTCATAATTTCCTCATACGATCGATAATTTCCAATAAATTTGTTTTATATAATGGAGTGTGAATACAACAGTTGATACAGCAATGGCTATAATACCTATATGTGCGTAAAAATTGAAGTAATCATATTTCTGGAAGAAAAATTCAAGGACAGGAAATAAAAGAGTAAGACTAGCAATTAATATTAATTGTTCTTTTTTCATTATCATGCCTCCTTCTTTGTATAATTCAGCATTGATAGAAACAATTTCTATATGAATATCCTATACATGATCAGTTAACATAACGTCCTATTATCGGTGGCAAGGAAAAAGGAGGAACCCTACTCTCACAAGGGAACCTCCTTTTTTTGTTCTATCAATCTATGCAATTTTTTATACATTCCTATTCTGGTGCGGTTTTAGGGTTCTTGTCTGTTATTGGATTAACGAAAAAACTGTATAAAATCTCGCATACTCTTAGCGTGTTTTTTTCAAAAATGCTGGCGATATCTCACATCCATCAACTTATGAATTTTATAATGTCCTCAAACCAAGAATTTCTCGTGTTTTTAGTCCAAAATGTTATTTAATAAAAAATTATCTCGAATTCGAGATAAAATACTTGCTTTTTAATCACTTGAGTTGTAAAGTGATAGTAACGAAAGTAATTGAGCCATATGAAAAACATACACTCAGTTGTTTTCGATTAAAAAACAAAGTAACTTATACAGTAAAAACTAAGATGAATTTACAAAAACATAATGAGAATAAATTGAACAGCTAAAAAGCATATTATTTTTTTATCATCACTTGACTAGTAAAACGAAGCGGAGGAATTAAAAATGTATAAAATTAAAGGGCATCATCACATTTCAATGGTTACGAAAAATGCAAATGAAAATAATCACTTTTATAAAAATGTGCTTGGATTACGTCGTGTGAAAATGACAGTGAACCAAGATGATCCGTCAATGTACCATTTATTTTACGGAGATAAAACAGGAAGTCCGGGTACAGAGTTATCATTTTTTGAAATTCCTTTAGTAGGAAGAACATATCGCGGTACAAATGCGATTACTCGAATTGGATTACTCGTTCCTTCAGAGGAAAGCTTACATTACTGGAAAGAACGATTTGAGAAATTTGATGTGAAACATAGTGAGATGACAACATATGCAAATCGTCCTGCTTTACAATTTGAGGATGCTGAAGGTCTTCGCTTAGTACTACTCGTTTCAAACGGAGAAAAAGTAGAGCACTGGGAAACTTGGGAGAAATCAGAAGTTCCTGCAAAGCATCAAATTCAAGGAATGGGTTCTGTAGAAATGACAGTTCGTAGACTTGATAAAATGGCGAGTACACTTACAGAGATGTTTGGTTATACAGAGGTTAGCCGCAGCGAAGAGGAAGCAATTTTTCAGTCCATTAAAGGAGAGGCTTTTGGAGAAATCGTTGTGAAATATTTAGATGGTCCTACTGAAAAACCAGGCCGCGGTAGCATTCACCACTTAGCAATTCGTGTGAAAAACGATGCAGAGCTTGCCTATTGGGAAGAACAAGTGAAACAAAGAGGCTTCCATTCTTCAGGAATCATTGACCGTTTCTACTTTAAAAGCTTATATTTCCGTGAATCAAACGGAATCCTTTTTGAAATTGCGACAGATGGACCAGGGTTTACAGTTGATGGAGATGTAGAACATTTAGGAGAAAAACTTGATTTACCACCGTTCTTAGAAAATCAGCGTGCAGAGATTGAAGCAAATTTAGCACCTATTGAAGAGAAAATATAAAATTTAAAACCATTGGAGGAATATAAAATGAACCAATTAAAAGGAATTCACCACGTTACAGCGATTACAAGTAGTGCAGAAAAAAACTATGAGTTTTTCACTCACGTTTTAGGAATGCGTTTAGTTAAAAAAACAGTAAACCAAGATGACATTCAAACGTATCATTTATTCTTTGCAGATGATAAAGGTAGTGCAGGAACAGATATGACATTCTTTGACTTCCCAGGTATTCCAAAAGGAGTACACGGTACGAATGAAATTTCAAAAACTTCATTCCGTGTTCCAACTGATGCAGCATTAGAGTATTGGGTGAAACGCTTTGACCGTCTTGAAGTAGAACATACAGGAATTAAAGAGCAATTTGGTAAGAAAACTCTTTCTTTCGTTGACTTTGATGACCAACACTATCAATTAATCTCAGATGAACTTGATAAAGGGATCGAATCAGGTACACCATGGCAAAACGGGCCAGTTCCATTAGAATATGCAATTACTGGTTTAGGCCCTGTATTCATCCGTATTGCAAACTTTAGTTTCTTCAAAGAAGTGTTAGAAAAAGTTTTATTATTTAAAGAGGTTGCGCAAGAAGGAGAATTCTATTTATTTGAAGTGAATAAAGGTGGAAACGGTGCTTCTGTCATTGTAGAACATAATACAGTTCTTCCTGAAGCACAACAAGGTTTTGGTACAGTGCACCATGCGGCATTCCGCGTAGAAGATCGCGCTGTATTAGAAGAATGGATTGAGAGAATCAGTAGCGTTGGACTTCCTTCATCTGGCTATGTAAACCGTCACTTCTTCGAATCATTATACGCAAGAGTTGCACCACAAATCTTATTTGAATTTGCAACAGATGGCCCAGGATTTATGGGAGATGAGCCATACGAAACACTTGGCGAAAAATTATCTTTACCTCCATTCCTAGAGCCAAAACGTGAAGAAATTGAAAAATTAGTCCGTCCAATTGATACAGTGAGAAGTACGAAGGAATTTATTAAAGAGTAAAAATAGAGATAGTAAGTAGGAGAGCAAGTAGTTTTAGCGGAGTGCTGGAACTGCTTGCTTTTTTATTTATCCTAGTAAGTTTTCTGACAATTGTTTCTCAAGTTATCAAAAAGGAAAACTTTGGTATAATTAATCAAAATATTAAATTTTCTGATAATTATTTTTCAATGCATAGAAAAGGAGTGGTAATATACAATTTTGATAATTGTATAAAAATACTAATTTTGTAAGTTTGAGAAAAGGAGATGCGAGTGTATGGGAGCAGATGTAGTAACGCGGGAGCAAATGAAACATTCTTTAGATGATTGGTATCGTGTAATGTTACAGCAAAATATAGAGAAAGCTACGGAAATGAAAGAGGAGATTGAAAGTAAGATTAGTGGGTTGGACGTAGATCAGGATGTATTGCTTTATCATGCGTTGTTGAATTTTAGATATGATGCATTAGTTGATTGGATTGGGGTTAGAGAAGATAGTTTTGATAAAGTGGAATCTTTTGAAATCCCAGCAGAAGGTGTTCTAGCTTATTACTATCACTTTTTTAAAGGGTTTCATTGCACATTAATTTCAAATTATAATGAAGCGAAAGAACAGTATGAGCAAGCTGAGAAGTTATTGAAATATATTGCCGATCCGATAGAACATGCGGAGTTTAATTATCGGATGGGGAATTTCTATTATCAAAAATATGACCAAGTTCATGCAATAGATTACTTGAATAGGGCAAAAGCAGCATTTTTACAATATCCAGGCTATGAAATAAAAGTAGGATTATGTGAAAATGCTTTTGGACTATGTTGTGTAGACATAGATCACTATGAATTAGCGGAAGAAAACTTTAATTCTGCTATGGAAGTATTGCAAAAAGCAGATCAAAAAAAATATATGCTAATGGTTCGGCATAATTTAGCTTGGCTTTATGCTAGTCAAAATCTTTCAGAATTAGCGATTCGTCATATATCTGAGGTGACCAAAAATTACCCAGAACACTTTAAAGCCTTGTTTGTAGAAGCACATGAACATTACAAATTAGGACAATATAATTTAGCGAATCCAATTGTTGAAAAAGGTTTAAATATTTGTGTTGATTTAGGAGAAAAAGAATTTCAACATCGGTTTAAAATTTTGAAAGAACTCAATGGAAAATCTTCAGTATCAATTATTGAAGATGTAATTTTAGAAGGACTTTCTTATTTTGAGAGAGAAAGATTATGGGATTGTATTCAAGAATACACTGAAATTTTAGCACTGAAATTTTATGAATGTGATGATCATGTTAAGGCAAGTAAATATTTTTATATGAATAATAAGGCTCAAAAAAATATATTGGAAAAGGGAGCGTTAAAATAATGAAGAAATTTCGTTTGGCTATTGTTGGGACTGCATTAGTAGGGGTATTATCAATTGGGTTCAATAGTTCTTTTACAAATCAAGCTGTAAATATAGGAGACACAGGAGGAGCACCAGCAAGACCAGACTACGTTAATATAGGAGACACAGGAGGGGCACCAGCAAGACCAGACTACGTTAACATTGGAGACACAGGAGGAGCACCAGCAGATAATAGAGGCGACGGCGGAGTAAGCCGACTATAATAACAAAGAAAGGGACTTCAACATGAAGTCCCTTTTTCTATTTTCAGGTCATGTAGAGAAAAGAATTGACTTACTTTAAATATGTAACTATAATGGTTACAGAATAACCATTAGTAACAGAAATGAGTTATATTTTTTTAGTATAATTGTAACTGTTTTAGTTACAATTAAAAAGAGAACATAAAATAACCAAAAAATGTAAAAACTTTAAATAACAACAAGAGAAAGGAGACGGGAATGTTGAAACGGTTTAAATTTTATTTGATTAGCGGTATTGTGCTTATTTTGCTTATCGTATGTAACTTCGTTGATAAGCCGATTGCGAAGGTTGGAGAAGTGAAAGATACTGTTATGATGAAGCTGAATACGAAAGAGAGTATGGCGCAAATTGACGGGCAGACGATTTATTTTAAGCAAATTGGTGAGGGGAAACCTCCTTTACTTATGTTGCATGGGTTTGGTGGTTCTTCTGATGGGTTTAGTGATATTTATCCGGAACTAGTGCGAGATCATACGATTATTGCGGTTGATATTTTAGGGTTTGGGCGTTCTTCTAAGCCGGTTGATTTTCAGTATTCGTTTCCTGCGCAAGTGAATTTATATTATAAGTTGATGAAGAAGCTCGGATACGATCAGTTTGCGGTGCTCGGCCATTCAATGGGCGGAGAGATGTCCCTCAATTTAGCGTATTTATATCCGGATGCAGTGACGCATCTCATCTTGGCGGATGCTACAGGGATAGAGTCTTTCCAGCAAAAAGAAAGTTATGAAGTACCACCGCTATCGACGGACTTACAAAATGTAACCGAGATTACGAAGTATAATAAAAATGAAGTGAAAAATAGTCGTGATGATAAAGAGCATTATGATCAGCTTACGAAAATGAGAGAGCGCCGCATCGCGATGGAAGCCGATAAGATTAAGGTGCCGACTTTAATTATATGGGGACGACACGATAAGAGCGTTTCTTGGAAAAATGGTGAACTGTATCATGGGCTATTTGCAAATAGTACGTTTCATATTATTGAAAAAGGATACCACGCACCGTTTCGTCAAGAACCAATTGAGTTTATGGAATATGTACAAGCATTTTTCGCGAAGCATCCACAATAAAAATTTTAAGCATAAATCCACTTCTTTCCTCATAAAGTGAAACTAATAAGGCTTGTCTAAGGAAAGGAATGAAGTGATTTGGAAACTTTACCATGGTGGGTGTATCTTGTGATTGTCGGGATTGTACTAAGTGGCTACATGGTTTTATATACTTCGAAAAAAGAGCAAGATATGGATAATGAGTTTATTGAAAAAGAAGGCGAAGTATATATGAAGCGTTTAGAAGAAGAGCGTGAGAAACGTAATCAGGAAAGTGATAAAGATTCGGTATTGCTTTAATAGAAATTTTGAAAGGTTACCACCTAGTAGGATTTTACATCTCGGTGGTAGCTTTTTTTCTTCTGCGGGAGCAGTATATGTTCATCAAGCTAAGTTTATATTAGTTTAATTTTACATGTATAAGAGAGTCATTATAAACTTTTATTGATGGTATTTATATATTTTTTTACTCATAAGAATGGAACTAGTGGGGATTTTACTGGGGGGAGATTAACAATGCATAGGGATGAAACTTCATTACATCCGGATACAGGTGTTACATCTGTAATGTTTGTTGAGCGTTCATTAAATGAAATTCGTTTTTGGTCTAGAATCATGAAGGAGCATTCTTTTTTTCTTCGTTTAGGATTTAGGTGCGAGGATACTCAACTAATTGAAGAGGCTAATCAATTTTATCGATTGTTTGAACATATTGAACAAATAGCGCATTCCTATACAAATGAAACAGATCCTGAGCAAATAAAAAGATTTAATGCAGAAGTACAACAAGCCGCAACTAATATTTGGGGATTTAAACGAAAAATTTTAGGATTAATTCTCACATGTAAATTGCCAGGACAAAATAACTTTCCACTTTTAGTTGACCATACAAGTAGGGAAGCTGATTATTTTAGAAAACGTTTAATACAATTAAATGAAGGTAAATTAGATGCGCTTCCTGATGCTATTATTAAAGAAAATGTTTTCTTTTTACGGATTATGGCAGACCATGCTAAATTTATTGGCCATCTTCTTGATCCATCGGAAAGAAAGCTTGTAGATACAGCACGGAATTTTAGCAATGATTTTGATGAATTGATGTATCAAGCAATTGACTTAGAATCTATGAAACCACAATCCCAAACAGCCCCTCTTTTAGATCAATTTTTAGATCAAAATCGTGTGTCGGTTGCATCTCTTCGGGATTTTAAGAAAACAGCACGTGATTTAATTGAGCAATGTAAAATAAAGAGTATCATTCATCCGTTATTAGCAGACCATGTTTTCCGTGAAGCTGATAGATTTCTTGAAATCATTGATATGTATGATGTTCATCTTACAAATATTCAATCACAACCTAGATATTAGAAGATAAGGAAAGATAGTATTTTACTTTCGATTGAGAAGTTAACAATTTATTGTTAGCTTCTTTTCTTTGTGATTAAAATTTTCTTTTAAGGACTACATAAATCCCTTTGACCAAATATGTAATTCTTTGTAAAATGATATATATATATATGGAAATATTATGAATATACAGGAAATCTATGGATAGTAGATTTTAATAAATTATTCGGGGGAAATTTATTAGTTAAGTATATTAACTTGTTTGCACTACATTTTACAAATAAAGGGGTATTAGTAATCATGAAAGCAAAGAAATTAGTAAGTTTAGCGTTACCAGTTATGTTATTGAGTGGTTGTATTACAATTGAAACTGATGGTAAGAAAGCTGAGCCCAAGAAAGAAGAAACGCAAAAGGTAGAGAAAGAGAATAAGACTTCTGAAAAAGAGAGTAAGTCAACTGATAGCAAGAAAGAGGATAGCTTATCTGTAGCGAAAGGTGAAGGTACAAACAGTAGTTCATCAAGTAGTCAACCAAGTTCTTCTTCAAATAATTCAACTTCTTCTAGTTCTTCAACTGGTAAGGTAACTGGTTCAGATGTTGAAAGGTACAAGGCAGATATCATAAATAGTGCTACTCAAATTGAAGATACAATGAAATTAATTGAAGGAATAGCAGATTCAGACGTAAAATCATACAAACAAAAGAAAAGTGAAGTACAACTGAGTTTAGGTGGAGCAAAGGCAACTGCAACGAAACTGAAGAATCTACAAGCGCCTCCTGAGTTACAGGGAGAACAGGCGAAGATAAAGCAGTCGATGGAACTGTATGCGGATTGTTTTCAACTTCTCTTTGATGCATTGGACCAAGAAGACGAAAGTAAAATGCATCAATCATTAAGTAAAGCACAAGAAGGTTCGAAACTGTTTGAAGAGGCAGCGAAGAGTATCGGTAGTAAAACCAACTAAGAATAAATTATTTTAAGAGGTACTTGTGGGTGCAGTTGGTGCAAGTGAAGAGTTAGGAATTAGTTATGGAAACACATTACAAATTTATCAAATGGACGATAATGTTCGTATTCGATATGTAAAACAATAAATAATTGGTGAAAAACTCTGTAATAAATTTTACAGGGTTTTTTGTTAGTTCTAGTTTATTTTTTTGTCTTCCTAAGCGCTAAGCATACTAGTATAAGTTGAGAAATGAACAAGAAGATTTGATGGGGAATATTGAATTTCCGATAAAAAATAACAATAGTAGACGCGTTTTTTTCACGGTTTAAATCATAGTAACTGTAACCATCTAAAGCCCAATTCATACACTATGGTGGAGGATTTTCACCTAATAACCGGATGAAAAAGGAGTGTAATCATGAAGAAACGTACTGTTAATGAAGCGGGAGGGAATGTGCCACAACCAATCCGCAGCGACGGAGCTGGTGCGATTGATTCTGGACCTCGTAATGTTATGCGGGATATTCAAAATCCGAATATGCTTGTTCCGCCTATAACGGATGCAGGGTTAGTTCCTAACTTGAAGTTTTCATTCTCGGACACTTCTATGATTTTGAAACAAGGCGGGTGGTCTCGGGAGATTACTGCTCGGGAACTACCGGTTTCGACGACGATTGCGGGAGTAAATATGAGTTTAACGGCTGGTGGAGTACGAGAACTACATTGGCATAAAGAAGCGGAATGGGCGTATATGCTTTTAGGACGGGCGCGCATAACGGCTGTTGATCAAAATGGGAGTAATTTTATTGCTGATGTTGGGCCAGGTGATCTTTGGTATTTTCCTCCTGGTATTCCGCATTCCATTCAAGGATTGGAACATTGTGAATTTCTACTCGTTTTCAATGATGGGCATTTTTCTGATTTATCTACTTTAGCTATTTCTGATTGGTTTGCGCATATGCCAAAAGAAGTGTTGTCGGCTAATTTCGGAGTACCTGAGAGTGCTTTTCGTTCTATCCCTTCAGATCAAGTTTATATTTATCAAGGAGAGGTGCCAGGTTCGCTTGAAAGTCAGGAAATTCAATCACCGAAAGGAGAAGTTCCTTTAACATTTAAACATGAAATGTTAAAACAAAAGCCGATTAAGACGCCTGGTGGTAGCGTTCGAATTGTAGATTCTACAAATTTCCCTATTTCCAAAACAATCGCAGCAGCGCTCGTTGAGGTTGAGCCTGGTGGAATGAGAGAACTTCATTGGCACCCGAATAATGATGAATGGCAATATTATTTGACAGGGGAAGCGAGAATGACTGTGTTTCTTGGAAATGGTACCGCTCGTACATTTGATTATAGAGCTGGCGATGTCGGATATGTACCGTTTGCGACGGGGCATTATATTCAAAATACAGGTACCGAAACATTATGGTTTTTAGAGATGTTCAGAAGTAATCGTTTTGAAGATGTATCGTTAAATCAATGGATGGCACTGACTCCTAAAGAAATAGTGGAGAGTAATATACATGTTGGCCCGCAAGTAATGGATTCCCTGCGTAAGGAGAAGAGGCCTGTTGTGAAATATCCGGGGTTTTCATATAGTCCGAAAAACGATGAGTAAAAATGAAAATTTGCGTTATTCTTTCTGGAGACTGATAAGAAGGGATGGCGTATTTTTTATGCCTAATCTAGTCTTTATCCCGCTATTTGCCGGGCAGTAAGACCCCACCTCAAAATTCAGCGGAAGCAAAGAAGTTAGGTGGGGGGCGGGCTGTCCGTAAAAGCCCGATTGGTGAGGGTTGATTAAAGTTTCACTTTATTAGTATCCGTTCCTTGTATTATTGTTCGGGAAATTATTATTGGAGCATAGTATAGGGAAGATACATATAAAAGAGCGCCATTATAAGCTGTAACGCATAAGTTGCGCAGGAAATGCAACGATAACTAGCTTTACTCTTCATCATTTATTTGAACATAATGGGCATAGAGAGGTGATAAACACAGTATGATTTTTAGTGAGCGTTTAAAAGAAGAAAGGGAAAAAAGAAATTGGTCGCAAAATGATTTGGCTGAAAAACTTCATGTGAGTAGGCAATCTGTTTTGAAATGGGAGGCGGGAAAGAACTATCTGAGCATTGAAATTATTATTCATTTAAGTGATCTGTTCGGTATTACAATTGATGAACTGCTAAGGGGTGATGAAGAATTGACGCAGAAAGTAATTGAAGATAGTAAGCAATTGGCGTATCCAAAATGGAAGGTGTTTTTTGATAGTCTATTTATGATAGGAGTATTTTTGTTTATTGCAAAAATCGTTGTATGGATGCTAAATAAGTTTGCTGGAGCAAGTATTACAATTGTAGCAGATGCGCCATATGTAATGAATCTTTTGCCCCTTGCATTCATGATTATAGGTGGTATGGGATCGGATAAGTTGAAGAAAATATATAGATAGAGGAAATAATTTCTCTGCACTAGCTGTTCTTTCTACTCAAATTGTGTACTATAAAGGATAGATAGGAAGGGTAACTAACTGTTACGATTTATTTAACCAATTATAACGAAAGTTAATTAAATATATCAGTAAGCCCT
>NZ_JASNGE010000061.1:0-11439 GCF_030164735.1 Bacillus sp. RB3 | reverse complement strand
CTACTGGTAAATACTATGTGTCCATTTTGACTGAATACGAAAAAGAGATCGTACAAAAAGAAGTAGAAACAGTTGTTGGATTAGACTTTGCGATGGATCAATTATACGTCAGTTCTGAGGATGAGAGAGCCAATTATCCTAAGTTCTATCGTGAAATGTTAGACCGATTAGCAAAGGCTCAACGAGTATTATCAAGACGTACAAAAGGTTCAGGGCGTTGGAATAAACAACGTATCCGTGTAGCTAAGCTGCATGAAAAAGTAGCAAACCAACGTAAGAACTTCCTTCACCATAAGTCTAAAGAGTTAGCTACTCATTTTGATGTTGTAGCTATTGAAGACCTAAATATGAAGGGAATATCGCAAGCACTTCATTTTGGAAAAAGCGTCGCTGATAATGCTTGGGGTATGTTCACCTCTTTCTTAGCTTATAAACTAAATGAACAAGGCAAACAGCTTGTGAAAATAGACAAATGGTTTCCTTCCACAAAAACATGTAGCAGTTGTGGAAATGTGAAAAATATGTCATTGTCTGAGCGAGTCTATTCTTGTATATGCGGTGTAAATCTCGATAGAGATTATAACGCAGCTATCAATATCAAAAATGAAGCAATACGCCTATTGGCGTTAGCATAGATAGCAATAAAATAACCCTTGGAACAAGGGAGTTAGCTCGGCTGTCTTAGGACGAATTCGTTAGCTACCAAAAGTAACGACTAACCGAGAAGCCCCCACTTCAAACAGTCCGTTAGGACGTTAAGTGGCGGGTAGTTCACATGTATGGAACAAACTTATTACTTAGGTTGTCTATTAAGTATACGTATAAAACAGGTGTTCATTATAGTTCGCTCATTTTATAAAAAGTGAGATGCAAGAAGAGTGATATCCGATATCCTCTTTAATTGTATCAATATGTATAACACCTAGAAAAACCATATATTCTTGAAAGAGGTTGAAAATGTATGATAGTCTTAAACAGGTTTTTTAACATTTTACATTACAAAAAGATGGTACCTTTAGTACTTCTTTCATGTGCAACGCTTATAGGCTGTTCCGATGGTAATACTCAATCTGAATCACCTAAACAAACGAAACAAACAAATCAAATCAAACAAGAAACTACTGGTAATGATTCTTTTGCTAAGCTTGAAAAAGAATTTGATGCTAAACTCGGTATTTATGCATTGGACACTGATACGAATCAAACCGTTACCGTATCAATCAGATAAACGGTTTGCATACGCATCTACCCACAAAGCTTTAGCAGTGGGAGTACTTTTACAAAAGAAATCAATAGAAGATCTAAATCAAAGAGTTTTGTATACTCGTGAAGATCTTGTTAATTACAATCCAATTACAGAAAAGTATGTTGATACAGGTATGACTCTAAAAGAGCTTGCAGATGCTTCCCTTAGGTATAGTGATAATACTGCACAAAATCTTATTCTTAAACAATTAGGTGGACCTAGTGAATTCAAAAAATCATTGAGAGAAATAGGAGATACAGTTACGAATCCTGAACGTTTTGAACCAGAATTAAACGAAGTGCATCCAGGAGACGTACATGATACTAGTACCCCAAAGGCATTAGCTACTAGCCTTCAGGCTTTTGCACTAGGAGATGTACTTTCAATTGAGAAACGGGATTTATTAATAGATTGGATGAAAAGGAACACTACGGGAGACAACTTAATTCGTGCTGGAGTTCCAGGAGGATGGGAAGTAGCTGATAAGACTGGCTCAGGATCTTATGGAACCAGAAATGATATCGCAATTATTTGGCCACCAAATAAAAAGCCAATTGTTCTTGCGATACTTTCTAATCATGATAAAGAGGATGCTAAATACGATGATAAGCTTATTGCAGAAGCAACCAAGATAGTGTTAGATGCTTTAAAAGCGACAAATAAATGAAAATAGTAATTAGTTATTAAAATTTCCCCGTTTTTCCGTCACAAAACTGTGACGGTCTTTTTGTGTATTTTAAAAAGAATCGAATTAAGTAAAGAAAAAAGATAGAAACAATCCCTATTGAATTTATTAATTAAGTAACAACAAATATACGCTTTATTGGATACTCATTGCATTTTTGGAGGCATGTAAGATATCATCTTTTTTAAATAAATAAAACATAAAACGCTAAACGAACTATAAAAATTACACCTAAATTAAAGGAGAGTACGAAATGAATACAATCATGATTGTGGAAGATGATATGAAAATTGCTGAATTACTGGGAACTCATATAAAAAAATATGGATACCAAAGTGTTATTATAGAGGATTTTGAAAATATCTTAGAAATATTTCAAGAGATAAAACCAGATCTAGTGCTACTAGATGTAAATTTACCTAATTTTGACGGCTATTATTGGTGTCGCCAAATACGAGCTATTTCTACTTGTCCAATTGTATTTCTATCTGCAAGGAGTGGAGAGATGGATCAAGTTATGGCTTTAGAAAATGGTGGTGATGACTACATTACGAAACCTTTTTATTATGAAGTTGTAATGTCAAAAATCCGTAGTCAACTCAGAAGAGCATACGGTGAATATGCCCCTAAAGTAAAAGAACGAATAGTTGAGCAATCAGGATTATTCCTGTTCCCAGAAAGAATGGAACTTCAACTAAATGACAAGAAAATTTTACTTACTAGAAAGGAAACAACTTTATTGGAAATATTGATAACAAAGTCTCCCCTCCTTGTAAAACGTGAAGTGATTTTAGAACAACTATGGGATAGTTCATATATAGACGAGAATACATTGAGTGTAAATATAGGTAGAATTAGAAGGAAGTTGCAAGATTTAGGGGTTGAAAACGCACTAGAGACAGTTCGTGGTGCTGGATATCGATTGCATGCTACTTGGAAGAGGGAAGGAAAGGAATAATGAAATTATTTTTTAAAGAACATATTCCACTCATTTGTTATACATTTGCCCAATTGCTTATCATCCTTTTTATATATTGGTTTGATGGTTATCCACATATTTTGACAGCATTATATTCTGTATTTTTGGGTGTTTTTTTACTAATGGGTTATCTAATATATCGTTATTATAGTCACCGTTCATTCTACAAGCGTCTATCAACACCAATGGAAGCTTTAAATGAGTCAATAAAAGATAGTGATTTGACGCCATTATCGATGGCCTTAGATAAAGTCCTACAAACTCAATATCAATATTATCAAAACCAATTAAAAAAGTGGGAACGAAAACAACAAGAACAAATGACTTTTATGAATCAATGGGTTCATCAAATGAAAACACCTCTTTCGGTTATTGAGTTAATTACACAAGATGCAGATGACTCTCGATTTGACAGTATTAATGAAGAAACGGAAAGAATCAAAAAAGGATTAGAAATGGTCTTATATGTTGCTCGTTTAGAAACATTTGAACAGGATTTTCATGTGGACAGATTGCAGTTATTGGAAATGATTGATTCTGCTATTCATGAAAATAAACGTCTATTTATACGTAGTTATGTATATCCAGAGGTAAAAGTAGATCCGAATCTTATTGTAGAAACAGATAAGAAATGGTTTCGATTTATACTCAATCAAGTACTGTCAAATGCAATTAAATATTCATCAAGTAAGAAAGAAAAAGTAATAGTATCGGCGTGTTCAAAAGGACGAGCAATTATTTTGGAAGTAAAAGATTATGGGGTTGGTATTCCTACTGCTGATTTACCGCGTGTTTTCAATCCATTTTATACTGGAGAAAATGGTAGGAAATATAAAGAGTCTACGGGAATGGGATTATATCTTGTTAAAGAAGTATGTGAAAAATTAAATCATAAGATTGAGCTAGAATCTGAGGTAGGTAAGGGAACAAAAGTTAGAATCATATTCCCGTATGCATCTCGTTAACCGATGAAAGATATACTTTTCATCGGTTTTTCTTTTGAATCTTACAAACTTGTTAGATAACTGTTAGGGAAATCGATATGAGACATACTATATATAGGTTACACTTCATGTATCGAAAAGAGAAATGGAAGGTGAAATACTTGTGGAGATACTACATGTTTCAGATTTAGGGAAGGTTTATCCAGGGAAAATTTCTTATACAGCATTATCCCATATTGATTTAAAAATAAACAAAGGTGAATTTGTAGGAATTATGGGACCATCTGGGAGTGGTAAAACAACGCTATTAAATATGGTGTCTACTATAGATGCTCCAACATCAGGAGAAGTATTAATTCATGGAGAAAATCCGTATCTGTTATCTCCAAATCAGCTGTCTTTATTTCGAAGACGTGAATTAGGGTTTGTTTTTCAATCATTTAATCTCCTTAATACATTGACAGTGAAAGAAAATATTGTTCTTCCACTTACGCTTGATGGTCTCAGTCCTAGAGAAATGGAAGGAAAAGTAGAAGCTATTGCTAAAAAACTAGGGATAACTGAAATATTAGATAAACGTACGTATGAAATTTCTGGTGGGCAGGCACAAAGAACTGCAATCGCACGTGCCACTATTCATAATCCGAAATTGTTACTTGCGGATGAGCCTACAGGAAATCTGGATTCAAAATCTGCTAGTGATGTGATGGAATTATTGACAAAGCTTAATAAAGAAAATAGCACAACGATGATGTTAGTGACACATGATGCAATGGCTGCAAGTTATTGTGATCGCATTGTGTTTATTAAAGATGGGCAGTTATACAATGAGATTTATTGTGGAGATAATCGAAAAGTATTCTATCAAAAAATTCTAGAGGTTTTAGCATTATTAGGAGGAAATGCAAATGACTTTTCGACAATTCGCATTTAATAACGTCATTCGAAGTAAACGAACATATTTGGCTCATTTTTTAAGTAGTACGTTTGCTATTATGATTTTCTTTACTTATGCATTACTTGCATTTCATCCTAATTTACAAGGCGATCTTGCTGCCAGTGTAACAATCAATACATTTGCAAAGTCAGGATTACAGATATCGCAGGGGTTAATATTTTTCTTCTCATTCTTCTTTATCCTATATTCTGTAAGTGCATTTTTAAAAACAAGAAAAAAAGATTTTGGAATTCTAATGCTACATGGGATGTCACGTTCACAATTGAACAAATTAGTATTTATTGAAAATATAATAATTGGTATCGCTTCGATTTTAACAGGAATTACAATTGGAATGGCGTTCTCTAAGTTTATCTTAATTATGAGCAACAATCTGCTAATGATTGATAAAGGACTCCCATTTTACATGCCTTTTAAAGCAATTGGAATAACATTTGGAGCTTTCTTCTTATTATTTTTATTTATTTCACTTTTCACTTCTCGACTAGTAAATGTAGAGCAATTAGTGGAATTAATAAAAGCAGAAGAAAAGCCAAAACCTGAACCCAAAGCATCCCTTTGGCTATCTTTGTTCGCACTAATTTGTATGGGATTAGGATATACGGCTGTTTTCCATAGTGTTAATGCAATTCATTACAAGGATGTGAAATATGTATTATTCATGATGGCGACAGGGGTGAGCCTTGTTGTACTTGGAACGTACTTCTTATTTACACAGCTCAGTGTGTATGTGTTACGTGCATTAAAGAAAAGGGAAAATATTTTCTTTAAGAAAACAAACATACTCACCATTTCAGATTTAGTGTATCAATTAAAAGATAATGCAAAAATGTTTTTTATGGTCACTATTATATCTGCAGTTGCCTTCACAGCAGTGGGGACTTGTATGGGATTAGGTAACTCATCTATGGCTGAATCGAATAGCCCCTTTGCATTTTCTTATAAGTCTTATAATAATAATCCCTTAGAAAAAGAGCATCTAAAAAAAATAGAAAGCGAACTCAATAATGGTAGGTTTAAATTTCAGCGAGTAGCTTATTCAACAAAACAAAGTCGTGATACTCTCTATAACAATAATATATTATCAACCGTTATAAAATTAAGTGATTATAATAAGTTAGCTAAGGCATTTGGTTTTAAAAAAGAAAGTCTAAAAAATGAAAATGATAGCCTTGTCATACCTTCAAGAAAAGTTGCTAATACAAAATTGAATCAAAGTAACTTTCAATTGTTGTATAGAGATATGAAAAAAGATATGCATGTAAATAAAATACTTACTCCGAAAGAATTACAAGATACAATGGTAACGATAATTATTGTACCAGACGCTGTATATAATCAAATGATAGCAGATCCAGAGAATCACTTTTTTGAAACCACTATTAATGGTTTTATTGTGAAAGATTGGGAGAAAACAAAAAAAGTTGCGGAAAATCTTTTAGCTGCTTTTCAGAAAGATAATACAAGTAAAATTGAGGATATAGTAGACAACGGAAAATATACATTTTCGACTTTAATTCTTGAATGGATAGTGATGAAGCAAAGTTTTGGACTTGCATCTATCATGAGTGTATTAATAGGCATTGTTTTCTTTACGTTTGCTGCAAGCTTTTTATATTTCCGATTATACACAGACTTAGAACGAAATCAGCAGCAGTATAAAATGATAGCAAAAGTTGGTTTAAGTAAACCGGAATTAAAGAAAATTGTGTCACGTCAACTGGCATTACTATTCTTTTTACCCATTGTAATAGCAATTACCCATAGTACCGTAGCTTTTATGGCCTTGCAAAAGTTAGCTAATTTTTCAGTATTGGGTAGTTCCGTTATAGTATTGGTTTGTTTCTTAGTTTTGCAAATTATATACTTTTATTTTGTTCGTTCTCAGTACTTGAAAAAAATGTATAAGACGATTTTTTAAGTCAAATATAATTAAAAGAAGGAGAATATAGATTGAAAAAAAGACTTGGATTATTAATAGTAGCTGGCATTTCGATTACTATGTTAGGAGCATGTTCATTATTTGGTACAAAAGACTCTCCAGCAAATGGTCTTTCAATAGAGGTAGAGCAGTTAAATGAACAAACAAGAAATTCTATAATTGACTCATACAAAGATATAACAACCTCACAAGACTTATATCAATTAAAAGAAGGGACTATAGATAATAATAAGCTTGACATAAAGCTACCGACTAAATTTGGGGATTCTATGGATACTGCTACTAGTAATTTACTATTTATTAGTAGAACAACTGCTGAAAAAATGGTCAAAAAGGGGCTTATACTTGAAAGAGATAATAATCAGGGGGACATATCTTCAGATCCTGTGGATTCATTACCAAAATCAAAAAAAGGTGAAACTATCTTATTTGCAAATAAAGAATATAAGGACTTAAAAGAAATAATATATGATGATAAAAAAGTGAGAACTCAATACGAAGGTGATGTATGGCTAGCGCCATACCGTGGTGGATCCAATGTGATTTTATTAATTGTAGATGATACTTTATTTAAAGAAATAAATGGGAAAGAAAAAACAAGACAATTTCTATCTTTTAATAAATCTTTTGGGAATCTTAATTTAGTCAATCAGGGGAAAGAACCAGAATTAATAAAGGAAATAAATAAATTGAATACGGCTTTAGGTACTGAGGGTAAGGGAGCCGTTGAATTTGTAAATATTAAAGAAAAGTAAAAGAGTAGAAAAAGTTTAGAACGTAATAATCATCTTTGAAAAAATCATTTATTGATTTTTCAAAGATGATTATTTTTAAGGACACAAATAAGTGGACCTGATTTTTTAGTCATAATAAAAAATTTAATACTTACCAAGTACGCTCACAGACTGAATTAGAAATGAAAAAATTGATTGGAATGATTTATGTGAATCGTGATAATGAAAGTAATGGATCAATTAAACGATACAAAAAAGATTTGTTTCATTGGTATAAGTATATAATTCAAACAAATGGCGAAATTATTGTTTGATAAAAAACATTTTAGACTATTAGGGGTGCGGAAGAGATTCTGCCTATAAGGCGAAATTATTTACAAAAACAGTTAAGAAGACCTTATGTTATATTTTTAGAGAAAGCATTCGTAGCGGATGCTTTTTTCTTTTTTTAACTGTTTAATTGCTATAGGATAAGCCGGATTCTTATCGATTGTTATCACACGTGGCTTTGAAACATAAAAAGACCGCAAAGCTTTCTTGAAAAAGTGCTTTGCAGCCTTTTGGTCTCTTGTTTTGCTTAGACAAAAATCGATTGTGCTTCCTTTCGAATCAACAGCACGGTACAGGTACAGCCATTGTCCTTTAACTTTTATATATGTTTCATCAACTTTCCAAGAATTATTGGTTTGCTGCAGGTGATGACGAATTCGTTTGTCCAATTTAGGTCCATACTGATGAAACCAACGCATAATCATGGTATGAGAAATGATAGCGTCTTTTTTCTTATCTTTCTATGCAATCATAAACCATTTATCTCGAAAAAGTGAGTGGGGAAGAGAACGAATGAAAATCATAACGCGTCAGCTTATTTCAATGATATTCTTGTCTTTAATTAAATTAGTCTTTATATCTACTCATATTGTGTACTTTATACTGTCCATTGGCGTTAATTACAATGGTAATATAAAAAAATAAAAAAGGGAACAAATGAAACTTGTATCTTGTCTATATATTGAAACCATAATAAAAGTGAGGGCGGTTTTTATGTTTATTCAAATAAGTTTGAGGTGTGAAAATGGAACAGACGTTTATTGAAAAGTGTAATCATGATGAGCTTGACTATGTTATAAAAGACTATTGGCAAGATGTATGGAATTATTCATTTATTATTACGAAAGATCCACATTTATCAGATGATATCACGCAAGATGTATTTATAAAGGTGTTTAAAAATTGGAATTCATTTCGAAAGGAGTCATCTATTAAAACGTGGATATTAAAAATCACAAGAAATACGGCAATAAACCATTTGAAATCCTCTTATTTTAAAAGGATATCTTTAATAGGATTTTTTAGTGACGATAAGCAATCCCTGTCAGCAGAACAAGAATTTTTTAACCAAGAAGAGATGAATGAGGTGTGGAAGGTTGTATTAAAACTACCTAAAAAGCACCGTGAAATAATTATATTGGACGCAAAATATGAATTATCATATGAAGAAATGGCTGAAACATTAGGAGTATCCATTGGAACAGTCAAATCTAGATTAAGCCGAGCAAGAAGTAAAGTTTCAAAACTAATAGGGGAGGGTAGTAGTGATGAACAGTAAAAAAAATCCTGACTGGTATAGTAAATTGAAAAAAGGCCCAATGGAGCATCGGAAAGATGAAGAAGAATTTATTTATAAAATAAAGCAATCGATATATCAAAATAGTGAAGTGGATTCTGTAACAAATAAGAGACCATTTCGTAAAAAAGTATTGTCTGTTGTAGTTGTGTTGGTTTGTACAATGTTATTTTTTATTGTTCAACAACCTTGGCCGGATGATAATAAATCACCGGTACAAAGTAGTACTCAAATTAAGTCGAAAACAAAAGATGAATCTGCTCAAGATCCATCATTAAAACAATTTATGAATGATTTATATCAAAGCACAAATTCAAAAAATGAAAATGACCTGTATAAAGCGTTAAATGATGAAGTTCTATTTAAAGGGAAGAGTTATAAGAAGGATGAATTGAAGTTTGATGAAGATATTTTTCATGAGTTGCAAGTCGCCCTTGCAATGGGGGGAGAATTTGTAAATGATAAGAAGAAAGTTTACAAAGTGCCAAGTGGAATGACAGAAAGTAATCAATCAAAGCAAGAACACTATATATATGCAACTGTTACTGGAAACAAAACGAAAATTTTAGCTGAACCAAAACGAGAATCAAAAGTTTTATATGAAGTATCTAATGAAATGGTAAAAGTTTGGATCCCGGAAAAAGTGCAAAATGATAGATATATAAAAATATCGACTATTAACGGTGATATTACTGGATATGTACAAAAAAAGTACGTTTTAACTGATATTAAATATTCATTTATGTTCGAAAAGAATAATGAAGGTATATGGAAAATAATAAATATAGATTCTATATGGTAAAAGAGGAAGGTTCACTTTTATGAACCTTCCTCTTTGTTTTTATTCTCTTTTTGAAGTGTATGCCAGAACTCTAAAACTTCTGCTGTAACGAGAGCGGCGATGTTTTTTTCTGAATTACTACCAGGAATAACGACAGAAATGGCGATTTGTGGATCTTTCGTAGGAGCATATGAAATGAAAAGAGAATGATTTATCATTCTTTCTTGCTCATTCGGAGAACCTGTACTACCCGTTTTACCTGCGACATCAAAGGGCAAGTTTTTAATCTCCTCTATATTTTGACTCATGCCACCTTGTACGACACTCCAAAATTCTATAGGATAACGATTTGAACTTTCTAAAATGGGTTTAAACTTTTTTGTTTCCTTACCGTCATGACCAATAATAGCACTTACGATTTGAGGTTTATATTTATCACCTTTACTTGCCAAAGTTGCTGCATATTGAGCGAGTTGAAGAGGAGTATGCACTTCATTTCCTCCCCAAGAAGCATTTAATAAAGCAGAAATCCCATTTTCAAATTTATTAGATGGATGCAATTCATATTGTCCGTCTTCTTCAAAGGGTAAATCAATCCCGGTTTTAGAACGTAGGCCGAATTGCATTAAATAATCTGTCCATATATGTGCCACTTTTTTTATATTCCCATTATTTTGGTTGAATAAGGGCAGAGCTACTTTTGCTGTCATAAATGTGTTAGATGAATTAATGATAGCCTGCCTTGGTGTAATCTCACCTGTTGGCGTTCCAGGTCCATTCGTAATGTTATTTTGATTATCATACTGAAAGGTACCCTTATCTAAATAAGTATCTTCAGGTTGAAAAAGCTTTTCCTTTAATCCAATTAAAATAGTAAGTGGTTTTATAGTAGAGGCCATATTTACATAAGATTCACCATATTTTAATTTTTGAATTGCTTTATTTTGCGAAAGTGATTTAATGTTTTCATTTTTAGATGATACATGTGTATGTAATGTATTTGGATTAAAAAGTGCCGAGTTGGCCATAGTTAAAATTGCGCCAGTTTTTACATCGGTTACTACAACATAACCAGCTTTAGCATCAGGTGTATTCTTTATTTGAGATCTTAATGCTTCTTCTGCCTTTTTCTGCAACTTAGAGTCTAAAGCTAGCCACACATCTTTTCCTTTTTGTACGTTTTGAATGTTCCATAAGAACTTTTTATTATTCAATTTAAAAATAAGAGTTTTGCCTGATTTTCCTTTTAAATCATTTTCATATTGCAGCTCAATCCCGCTTTTTCCAACAGCCATATGCTTTGAATTAAGGTCATTTTCTACATACCCAATTACCTGTGAACCAATTTCGTGTTTAGGATAATATCGAATCCATTCATCTTTAATTATTACATTATTGGGTTTGTTTTTGTTTATGAATGCAAGTTCATCTTCAGTTATATCAGAGTATAACGGTATATCATTCATAGTCTGCTTTTTACAAGATTGTTGTAATTGAGATTTTATGTTCTCTGTAGAAATATCATGTTGAAACTCGCTTGAAA
>NZ_JASNGE010000060.1:0-12349 GCF_030164735.1 Bacillus sp. RB3 | reverse complement strand
AAAGAAGAATCCCTGTATAGACAAGGATTCTATGAAAAGATTTGCTACCGATAATAGGACGTTATGTTAACCAACCATGAATAAGTATACATCACAAAAAGTCCAGATCTTTACTTATCATTTTGCATAAGCCCCTTTGGTTTTTGCCCTTTCCTGGGAGTCCCGTCCTACACTTTTTATTCCACGGTTCACTTGACCACGAGCCTCTACACCCTCAAACTCCCAAAGATAACCCCAGCGGGCAAAAACCGCCCTTCTGGGGCCACCTCTGGTGAGTTTGCATGAGGGTGCCCCTCATGGTCAAGTGACTTTCGCGGCATAAACGTTCCGGACTCTGTGATCAACCCTTGTCTAGCTATTCTCTCATGTATTCCTATTACAGAATCCCTTCTATTCAAGTTGCTATATTGTATAATGTAGTTAAATCAGATTCTATGTCGTATTACATAGAATCAAATACATATTCTCCCCTACGGGGAGCCCGGTTTATCGCCTTAACGGCTTTAAACCGGGAAGATCAAGAGCATTCCACGAATCGTCCCGCCGTCATAAATCCGGCGAGACTCAAGCAGGGCAAAATCCGCCTGCCTTGGCATGAAAAAGCTAACGCTTTTCCATGCCTGCGGTCAGACGCATTCATTTTTGCTTCTCGCTGCGCTTGAACCAAAAACAAGCTCGGCAAGCCGAGTGAATGGTCTTCAGGCGGATTTTGCCCTGCGGGACTTCCTGGCCAGAACACTTTGCATCTGTCCAGATTCTTTTTCTAAATCAGCTTACGCTTCTTAGAAAAAGACAAATAAAATTGCCTTCCGGCATTTTTATTTGTTTGATCAAAATGTCATGCTTCGCATCACATTTTGATTGGAATTAAATAAACATTTTTAAACAAATGTTTATTTAATGCAAAAAAACAAACCATGTGGCTATGTGTAAATGTACACATGGCAAAGACACATAGCTTCGCTATGGATTCCCGAATAATCAAATACAGGAATATAACAAAGACAGGAGACATCCCTATGGCCGCGCCACGAAAACATATAAGAATTCTAAAAACAAAAGAGATCGAAGGCATGGATATGCTTTGGAAAACTGGAACAGCTACCAGAGAACAAATGGAAAGAGAATATAACATCAAAGGAGATCGCCTCAAAAAACTTTGTCACAGCGAATATTTAGAAGAACGCACAGGCAAGATTGTTTTAGGCGAAAAAGGAATAGAAAAGTTTAAAAAAGAGGGAAAAGAATATCAATATAAAACCGGTATAAATAACGCCAAACACGATATTCGTCTCTCTGAAAAATACATCTCTTTACCGAAAGAAATAAGAGAAACATGGAAAACAGAAAAACAATTGCATTTAGAAGCCCAGAAAGACCCCAGATACGACGATTTTAAAAAAAGAATAGTAGAGTCCCATCCGCAAGGAAAATTCCAACCAACGCCCGATGGAGCCGTCTATAGCGAAGTGCATGGTGGTTATATTGCTATAGAGGTAACAACGCGTAACTATAAAGAGATTGATATCCAACAAAAACAAGAATTTGCGAAGACATTTTTATCTGGATATGAACAGCTATAGGAGGAAAAAACATGGCAATCCAACCAACATTTATCGTTCCACCTACTTTTTATACAGTACATGAAATTATGAATAATATTAATTCACCCTATATCTTAAACTTACATGAAATTCAGGAAGATCCACATAAAAGAAAATTAAATGACGAATTACATCTATTCATCATGAAGCATTATCATAATCTATTTACATTTATGCTCCATCATCAGCCCTACATGTTAAAATCACAATTCTTGGACCTATTTGGCTACCAAAAAGGAAAAAAAAATAAATCTAGAACACTTGGTTACGCAAAATTAAAAGAGTTAGAAGATAAACTGTTAATTGGTTCTAAATCCTTTTATGGTGCGGAATATATTTATTTATCTTATCGAGCTTACTATTATTTTGGCCAAGAAAAAAAGGTGCTACCAATTGCACCAGGAGAAAATGTACTCTTCCGTCACTTTACCCGTATGGAAGACTATCTAGAATTAAATAAACAATATACAGATCCAATATTATTAACCGCATTACTTTGCTCTCACGAGCATTATTATCTATTACATACAGAACCCTTTTTCCCAATTAACCCAATACAAGAAAAAGATACACGTTACTTTGGAGAATACTTTCCAAACAACAAAATACCTAAAAATCTTGATATGGAATTTGTAACAGACTTTCTCATAAAGACAAAACAAGAAAATAGGGGATTGTGGTTCATCAATGAAGAGACACCTGAAATTCAACTTCATGTACTCATTACATTTATCGATGAACTCTTTAAAATCCTTACTACACGTTGTTCTCTTAAATTACTTATTAATGATCAAAAAGAATCCTTACGAATCGTAGCAAATATTATCCCAATACCAGGAACATCTTATATCACGATTAACAATCTAATCTCTGATATCTATCATATTGAATTTTTATTAAAAATTTGTTTCCCAACAGTGATAACAAGCTTTACTTTTATTCTGATGAATCAAGATCATGAACGTGAATTAAACAATGTTATTAGTAGAATTACTAAACTTAGAAAAAATAAAAAGAACTTACAACCTTGGCAATCTATGATTAATCCAAAAAACATCAAAATCCGAAATACAAATCTATTTAGACGTTTAAATTTCAACGATTCCTACGAATCTCAAAGAGAAAAACCACTTCCACAGTAATCACTTACTTATCGTAAGTGATTTTTGGTCTTCTCCCTACTTTTGAGGTAGAGGCTGGCCGGGGTGTGGGGAGACCCCACATATTGCGTATCTAAAAATAAAGTAAGAACTAATTAGGGAACGTTAGATCAAGCGGTTTGGCTCGTATAATGAATAGCTCAAGCCGATATGCCTAAATCCTACTTTTGAGTTTATCGGCTTGGCGATGAAAGCAAACGAGCCAAAAAAAGTTTGGCAAGGATGTTAGAAAAAAGAAAAGTCTTCGACTTTAGCCGAGGATTGACGAGGCGACTTTTTTCTAGCAAAGGTGGAGATTTTTAAGATGGGTTTCCTTAAAAATACTACCTGTTCCTTGCGGAACTTTTAGCCATTTCTATATAGAGTAAGAAGGGACAAACATAAGAAAGTAGAAAAAACCCATTAATATCAAGGGTTTCAAGATTTTTCGTACTTACCGTTTTTGGTAAGTAAACTTACCAAAAACGGTAAGTACGAAATGAATAAAAAAAAATCTACTAATTAAAGTAGATTTAAAATAATTTAATAGGTAAATTTTTAAGTTGTTTTGGTACTTTTCTAAACATTGTTTTAAGTGTTGGATTAACGTCATCTCTATTACCAGAAAACATTATATGAGGATTTATAAATAAAGCGTATGCTCTAACATTATTATTATCAATACCACTTTCTGAACGAGCTATAATACCTTTATCTATTAATTTTCTAATCAATGGACTAACTTTTGTTTCATGTCTTCCAATTTTTTTAGCTAATTCCCGCTGAGTTAATGGGATTTGCTCTTTAGAATTAATATCACTAACCAAGCAATTACTTAAAAAACCTACACACATTGAGATATCTAATAAAAATACTTTTTCAGCATTTGTTAAATAATCAATTTCAAATAAATATTGAATGTTTTGTTGAATAATTTGAACAAACTTTGCTTTATTTTTTATTTTACGTTCAGGAACTAATTTCATTCCTTTTGCACTAGCTTTTGCTTGAAGTATATTTACTAATTGCATTTCTTCCTCTGACAATATCTTTGAGTTTTCAATATCTCTTAATCTTGCTTTTTTTTCAGCTTGTTCTAAATTAAAATACTCTTTCATAAAATAAACCCCTTTAAAAACTCACATAACATCAAATTACATTTTTATACTGATTCTACATTAAATTAATAAATGAAGAATATTCTTATACTACTATTTATTGAAATTTCAAAGGTTTGTTTAATATATTTTATTTAAAAATAATACATGCTTTTTATGAAATTTTAACTATATATATAGAGTGAGATAAGGAAAATATAAAAAACCAGTAATATCAAGGGTTTAAAGTGTTCGGGGTGTTAATTTTTTTTAACACCTGTGTTAAAAAAAATTAACACCTATTTTTTGGAAAGATCAGCAAAAAAAAAAAGTGCAATAGTTAAATTACACTTTTTCAAAATAAATATATTGGCAATTTATGCTTCTTTTTACTTCCTTCACATTGAATATTTCTTAATGATTTTGCAAATATTTGTTGTGTAGCTCTATCAATATCATCTTTTGGTGCATTACATAGTATATTAGGATTAACAAACCAAGTACGGGAGGAACAAGATCTTCCATCTTCAGTTGTTACCCCAGATTCCGCAACTCCTAAAATTCCTTTAACTAGTAAATCATTCATAATTTTAGAAATAGACGTTCTTGTTTTCCCTAATTTTTTTGCTAAATAACTTGGAGAAGCCGCATATGGCTTAATTTCATCATCATTTTTTTCAATAATAACATTTGATTTAAATTCCAAGAACCGTGAAAGCTCAAATAAAAAAGCTTTCTCTGGTTGAGTTAAATAGCCAATCTCACACAAATAATCAATATTCTCTGTAATCATTTGCACGAACTTCACCCCATCAGTTCGTTTTTTCTTTTTACCAATAAAATAATCATCGCCTGTTGTACTATGTAAAATCTGTAATAACAATTGTTGTTGTTCAGTTGATAAACCTATATTAGCTTGTTCTAAAAAATCCTCAACCTTATTTTCATTTAACCTTGCTTTTTGTTCTGAACTATCAATATTTACAATTTTACTCATTTTTTCCTCTCCTTAATGGTTGAGGAAAACAAACTCTAATGATAAAATATCATTAAATAAAATTAATAATTAAGAGTTTGATTTCTCAACCTCTATCACCTTAAGCAAAAACCCTTTCTGTCGCCAAACTTCGAGGGTTTTTTTGCTATTTTTTATTCTATCATAAACTTATAAGAACTTATATGTTATCCACTTTTATAAATATATTTATAAAATAAGTATTATCAAAAACTACAGTTTTTGATAATACTTACAATAAAACTCATTAAGTTTTAAAACAGCAGTAATAACTTCATCTGGATCACTTTTATCAATCATTTGTGTAATCGATAAATAATATAACTTATTATTTAAACGTTTTTTTTTCACTGTTTCAATTAATCCTCTAAGTTCATTTAATAATATATTATATCTGTTAATATCCTCAAAATCATGAGATATATTTTGTTTGATAATATACTCACAATCTAAAATTAAGTTTATAAACTTTTGATCATGATTCATTGTTTCTCCAATCAAATTTACTTATTTTAACCAGCTAACACTAACTTTATTTATCCAATATTGTACTCCTCCACCTTCCCTATATTCCTGAACTATATCTGTACCATTTTGAAATTGAGTTTGAGATGCAGTGATTCCCGTAAGAACTCTAATTCCTTTTGGTATTTCTACTATATATTCTGTACTTAATGGATTACCCCAAGCTTCTAATACCGCTAACTCATTTCTTGTTTCTTCAATGTTTCTCTTTTTATCACTCCACCAATAACCAAGACCATACCTAGAATCTGGTTCACCAGATTTACTTCTTCTATATAAAATTAAATCTTTATCAATTTCTTTTATCTCTATTTTTAAATCCTTAAATGCCAAAACATCCGCCTTAGTACCCTTAAAATCAAAATTAGAAAAACCTGATTCTCTTATTATCTCTCTTTTTAAAGTAGCACGTTCCATTATACTCAAATCTACTTTATCTACTTTATCTAATAATTGATTTAAATCCTTAACACTCCAATTAATCAATTTATTACTTTTTATATTACTTATTATTTTATCAATATTATTCTCACTTTCAAAAATAATAGATATATCATCACTTCTATTTAATGAAATATTATTCAATTCAGCATAACTATTAAAAGAAAAACAAAATAAACTACAAAAAATCACAAACGTCATAACAAATATATTTTTTTTCATACTAAAAAACCTCTCCTAATCTTAATTAACAATCCTCATTGATTTAAAAATCAAATCATTTTCTTTAACAAAAACTTCCAAATTGGTTCTGATCCAATTAACACTGAACCTTGTCCCATCATTCCTGCATATAATTCATCATTGTTAGAATCAATCGTTGCTTCTAATTCATACATATAGGATTTAAATTCTTTGTTATAAACAGGTTCCGCCGCAATATATACAATTTCCCCTATATATTTATCTATTCTTTCTGTATTAAAAGAATAAATTATCTTATCACCCTTTTTGATATTTTTTCTATCTTGAGGAGATAAAATTATACGAGCTCTTTTCTCAAGGTTTTTTGGTACAATAGCCAAAATCTCTTGTCCAGATTCAATTAAATCACCAGATTGAATAGTAGAATTAAACTGAACTTCTCCATCCATTGATGCTTTTACAAAAACATTTTCATTTTCCTCTTTTATTTGAAACAAAACATCTCCTGTTTTTACAAAATCACCCGACTTAACCAAAATATTATCTAATATTCCCTTGTTTTTACTTCGAACTAGACTAGATTCAAATTTATTCTGTATAATTACTGTTCCTTTACTTACAATATCAACCTTTCCAAAATAAGCCCAAACAACAAAAATAACAAACAATAAAATAAGTCCAGATAAAAACCATATAATAAAACGAGGTGGTTTTCGTTCTAATAACTCCACACTATCTGTTAATTGCTCAAAAGAATAAATTTTATTCATCTTTATTTCCCCACATTGCATAAGATTGTGATTTTATATGATCTACATGTACAGTTTGATTTTTCCATAGACCATAATAATCACCCTTTTGAAGTAATAATTCCTCATGAGAACCTTCTTCAATAATATTTCCTTTTCTCATGACAAAAATTTTACTAGCATGTTGAACTGTACTTAATCGATGCGCAATCATAATAACTGTGATTTCCTTACTTCCTAAATCTCTAAGCATATCAGTAATTTTTTTCTCCGTTGTAGAATCTAAATTACTTGTTGCCTCATCTAAAATCAAAATATCTGGATTTTTCAATAACGCACGTGCAATAGCTAATCTTTGTTTTTGTCCTCCAGATAAATTAGACGCATTCTCCTCTAATAATGTTTCATATCGTAATGGTAATTCACTAATAAAATCATGAGCACAAGCTAATTTACATACATGAATTAATTCTTCAAAACTAACCTTACGTTCTAGACCAAATTGTAAATTGTCATAAATGGAACCACTAAAGAAAAAGGACTCCTGTGATACATATGCAATTTGTTTACGTAATGCTGTTTTACTAATTTCTTTAATATGATAATCATCATAATAAATATTCCCCTGCTGAGCTGAGTAATAATTCATTAATAACTTTGAAATAGTTGTTTTACCAGAACCACTTTCACCAACAAAAGCTACTTGACTACCAGGGGAAATTGAAAAACTAATATTATTTAAAACATTATTCCTCGTACCATATTTAAATGTTACATTCTCAAAATCAATCTTCCCAGAAAGACGATTTGGAAATACCTTTCTCTCTTCATCCTTCGATTTTTCTAATTCTAAATCAAAAATATCATTTAACCTTTCTGCCGCCACAATAGCTGATTGCATCATCGGTTGAATACCAATTAAATTCTGAATAGGATTCAAGAAATATACCAAAAGTGCATTATAAGTAATTAACTCACCAATTGACATATTTCCCTTTAATACCTGGTTAGCACCTACCCATAAAATAATTACTCCACCAATTAATTCAATAGCAATTTTAATAGTTCCTTGTAAATTAGAAATCATACCATTTTTAAAAAAATGACGAAGTAAACTTACAAAACGTTTTTCCATTTCAAAGATTACTTCTTTTTCAGCATTATATGATTTTATAGTACCAACACCATTTAATGACTCCACTATATAAGACATTAACTTTGCATTACTTTCCATTTGCTCTCTATTAATATTTTCATAAGATTTATGAAATCCTAAAATAACAAGAACATAAAACGGGATTAATAAAAGGGTTACACCAAACAAAACAGAATTATGTAAATAAAGCAAAACAGAACCTAAAATTACCATTAAGCTATCAATCATTAATGTAATTGTAGTATTAGATAAAGCATCTCTAACTTTACTAGCATCCGTAAAGCGAGAAATAATTTCACCAACTTTTCTTGTTTCAAAAAAATTCATAGGTAAACCAATAACATGTCGATAATACCCCAACATTAACTGTATATCGATTCTCCTACTAAAATATAAAATCAAATGAGTTCTAAAATATGATAGTAATACCTTAAATACATATAAAATAACAATACCTATTGAAACTATATGTAAAGTTTGTAATAACTGATTTGCAACAATATCATCAATTAAAAATTTAAAATAAAATGCACCTAACATACTAAACCCATTTAAGAAAATAGAAGCAATAAACATAGGAACAAGTAAGTGAATTTGAGATTTTAATAAAGATGTAAAACGAGACAATTTACCACTAGAATAATCGGATTTATTAAAATTTTCATTAGGACTAACTAAAACTAAAATACCTTTCCAAATCTCACAAAAATCTTCCAAACTAAATACAATATTCCCTTTTGCAGGATCTGCAATATAGACTTTATTTTTTTTCACTTTATAAATAACTACATAATGTAATAAACCGTTGTCAATTACATGTGCAATAGCTGGTAAAGGTATTTCTTCTAATACCTCAGGACTCTTAGCCCTAACACCTTTACTATCAAACCCTAATTTTGTAGACGCTTCCAACAATCCTTTAATATTTGTGCCTTGTAAATCAGTTCCCGCAATTTCACGAATTTTAGAAATTGATATATCCGAACTATAATGACGTGAAATCATAGCTAAACATGCTGGGCCACAATCCTGTAAATCATGTTGCTTAATACATTCAAATTTTTTTAATACCAAAGTAATACCTACTTTCTTAATAAAGATGAATCCCATTATATAAATAATTTAATAATTTTATTATTATTTGAAAAAAATTACAAGGAAATTATAGACAAAAAAATATATTATTGTATAATAATTACATGACAGCGATTCCAAAGCTAAATAATCCATTTAAATAAGGAGGGGACATAATGGAAATCAAATTAGAAAATCTAGAAGAATTAACACAAGAAGAAATTCTAGAAGTAGACGGCGGAAACTGGGTAAAAAACCTAGCTGATTTCACAGCTGGATACTATAAAGGATGGTCTAACTATTACAATGATGGACCAGCACCATGGGAATAAACAGTAATATTTACTAAACTTAAAATCTAAAAATCTATATATTAAAAAAGGAGGTTTTCTAAAGTGAACACTAACAAATTAAACAAAAATCTTGAAACTTTAACAAATCAAGAACTTGAAATTAATGGCGGAGGCTTCTGGGGTAAAGTAGGAGAATTTGTCGGCTATGGTGGAGCATCATCAAATGCTCAAAAACATGCATTTTGCGATAAATATTATGCTCCTAGAACTAATGCAAGAGCTAACTGCTATAGTATGTACGAACAGTAAAAAAAAGATGGTCTTTAAGCCATCTTTTTTTTAAAATAACTATTAAAACTATCAAAAACATTTTCTAAACAAAGAACCTATATATTAAAAAAAAGGAGTGTTTCTAAATGAATACTAACGAATTAAACAAAAATCTTGAAACTTTAACAAATCAAGAACTTGAAATTAATGGCGGAGGCTTCTGGGGTAAAATGGGAGAAATTGCCGGGTGGGGTGGCGCATCAGGAAATGCTCAAAAACATGCATTTTGTGATAAATATTATGCTCCTAGAACTAATGCAAGAGCAAGCTGTTACATGATGTACGAAGAATAGAAAAAAATAGCTTTCAAAATTACCTCAAAATAATAATTATAATTTATATTCATATTATAATTATATATAAATATAACGATTATATAATAAATATAAAAAAAACAAAACTAACTATGCTCTAAAAAAATAGTTAGTTTTATTTTTTATATTTATAAAATTAGTTATTTTTTTCTATTAAAGTTATAAATAATTCTTCATATTTTAATCCATAATTTTTATTTACCTTACAAAAATCTAATATTTTCAGTACTATATCACTCAATATAAAAAACATAACAAATTAAATATCAAAAAACATCAATAATACTCTTTAGAAATTCTCAATAAAATCAAACTACAAATACTAATCGTAATAAATCCAATTAAAGCTAAAAAAGGAATTGTAATAAAACCTAACCAATTTATATATTCACCAGTACACGGTACACGTCCACAAGAAACAGCTCTTTCTGAAAAGAAAACAATCTTTTGTATCAAATAATGATATAAAGAAAAACAAGAACCTATAATCCCAAATATTAATGAATATCTTGAAATACTATAATCCTTTTTTATAACAGCAACACCTAATAATAAAACTAAAGGATACATAAAAATTCTCTGATACCAACATAAAGTACAAGGAATAAACTTCATAATTTCAGAAAAATATAAACTACCCAATGTAGAAATAAAAGAAACACACCATGCAATAAACAATAAGTTTTCTTTTCTTTTTTGACTATTCATATTGAAAACCCCTTATAAAATTAAATATTAATAAAAATAAAAGAAACTTAAATAACAAGTTTCTTTTAAGAAAATATCTAGATATAAAAGTAATAAAACAAATTTTCTAATCTCATAAAATCTATTTATTTATTCTTCCGAAACCAACTCTCAAAATCCTCTTCCGATTGTTCTCCTTCAATCCTATTTAATTCTTTTCCATCTTTATAATGAATAATTGTAGGTGTTCCTTTAATTTTAAATTGATCCCAAGCTGAATCATATTCTTCTAAGTTCATAACCTGCATGTCAATTTTCATTTCTTTTGCCATAGGTATAACGATTGGTGAAACCTTAGCACAATGAGAACAGTGGGTTTGATAATAATAAATAATCTTCTCTTTTTTATCTAAAATATCTTGTTGTAACTGTTCTTCTGAAATTTTATTTTTATAATACTCTTTTACTGGAACTTCTTCCTTATTTTTATTCATAACTAAAAAAATAACACCAAATAACAAAATAACAAAAAGACTAAACACAAATATTTTCTTCACACGTAATTCTCCTCACCAAAAACCCTAAATCTAGATATAATAATCCAATGATTAATATATCATAAAACAAACATTTTATATACAAAAAATGTAAAAACAAATAATTTCCATTAAAAACATACATAGAACAAGGGAATGCTTGTAAACTGATCTATACTGCATTCCCTTATTATATGTATGCTATATTTCTATTCTTCTTTTTCCGACATTAGAACCTTATTAAGAATAGCAACTACATTTAATTTTTAAACAAACCGAAAAAACCTTTCCGTTTTTGTTTCTGATTTTGCTTTTGCATAACTCTAATATTTTCAAGCAATAATTGATCTCGTTTTTCTAACTTCTTCTCTATAAAAACTTCTAGTTCACTATTTTTGCTTTCAACTTCCATTAATTTTTTCTCTGTATTAACCAAATGTTCTTTTGTCGTAACTAATTCATTCGTAATTTCTTGTAATTTTTGAACAAGTACTTGATTGAATTGATTTTGTAATTGCTGATTTTCTAAAACTTCATCCAATTTCTTTTCTAATTCCGATTTTTCTTCTTTTGAAACAAATGAATCAAGTTCCCCATTCCGCCATGCTCGAACCTGATCATAAGACCACTTTTGTAACTGTATTTTTTCTTTAATTGCTGTTAATTCTTCTATATTTTCCTTAGAATACCTACGATGCCCACCTGGGCTTCGTTCCGTTTGTATATTAAATTCGTTTGACCATACTTTTAATAAATCCGGAGTCATCCCTAAACGTTCCGCAACAATTTTCGGTGTATACATTTCCGATTTTAATTCCAAATTTCATTCCTCCTCCAAAAACGGAATACATTTTTCACTCATAAAACATTATTAAATCAATATTTTAATCAAAATCGGAATTCACTCACAACTGATATCACAACCGATTTTAAAATCGAATTAATTTCGAAATACATTTCGATTTTAACACTAATACTCATTACTTCTCGATACCCACATCAAAATCTTTTTATTTATACAAGATTTTATGCAAAAAAAGAAAAGGGAGGATCCCTCAAATTCCCTCTATATCAACCATGTATAAAATCTTGCATATCGATTTTACTAGAAAAGAAAGAAGAATCCCTGTATAGACAAGGATTCTATGAAAAGATTTGCTACCGATAATAGGACGTTATGTTAAC